>USDZ01000092.1 GCA_900553525.1 uncultured Oscillospiraceae bacterium | reverse complement strand
GAGGAGAAGGTGCCCGATGAGAAGGCGGAGAAGGCCGCCAGGGGCAAGAAGAAAAAGGAAAAGACCTACACCCTGACCCGGGAGCAGATGGAGGCGGCGGAGCTGGCCGCCCGGCAGCTGGAGTCCGTGAAGGATCAGTTCGTCCGGCTGACGGCAGAGTACGACAACTACCGCAAGCGCACCGCTAAGGAGAAAGACAATCTCTACCAGGACGCCAAGGCGGACACCATCAAGGAGTTCCTGGCGGTGTACGACAACCTGGAGCGGGCTGTGGCCACTGAGGGCGATGAGGACTCTCCCCACAAGAAGGGGCTGGAGATGATCTTCCACCAGTACCAGGAGATCCTGAAGAAGCTGGGAGTCACGGAGATCGAGGCCCAGGGCCAGCCATTTGACCCGGAAAAGCACAACGCCGTTATGCACATCGACGATGAGAACCTTGGGGAGAACGTGGTATCCCAGGTGTTCCAGGCGGGGTTCCTGCTGGGTGACAAGGTGATCCGACACGCTATTGTGCAGGTGGCAAACTGAGCGAATTCGAGAGGGGGACTGTGTCCCCCCTCGACCTTCCCCCGCACCAGGGACATCGGCCACTGGCGTGTGCGCCCAAGGCGCACGAGCCAACGTGTTTTTGTCAGGCATATATCCTGACAAATCATTGCAATGGATTCGCCTGGCGTGAATGAAAACAACAATCGCAAATTTTTATTTGTTGAGATAGAATTATTTGATCATAAATTGGAGGCAATCATTATGTCTAAGGTTATCGGTATCGACTTAGGTACGACAAATAGCTGTGTGGCCGTCATGGAGGGCGGCGAGGCTGTGGTCATCCCCAATGCGGAGGGCAACCGGACCACCCCGTCCGTGGTGGCTTTCTCCAAGACCGGCGAGCGCATGGTGGGTCAAGTGGCTAAACGCCAGGCCATTACCAATCCGGACCGCACCATCTCTTCCATCAAGCGGGAGATGGGCAGCGATTATAAAGTGACCATTGACAGCAAGAGCTACACCCCCCAGGAGATCAGCGCCATGATCCTCCAGAAGCTGAAGGCGGACGCTGAGGCCTATCTGGGTAGCACAGTCACCGAGGCGGTCATCACGGTTCCCGCCTACTTCACTGACTCCCAGCGCCAGGCCACCAAGGACGCCGGCAGGATCGCCGGCCTGGACGTGAAACGCATCATCAACGAACCTACCGCCGCGGCCCTGGCCTACGGCGTGGATAAGGAACAGAGCCAGAAGATCATGGTGTACGACCTGGGCGGCGGCACGTTCGATGTGTCCATCCTGGACATCGACGACGGCGTGATCGAGGTCCTGGCCACCGCCGGTAACAACCGCCTGGGCGGCGATGACTTCGACGAGTGCATCATGAAGTGGCTGGTCAGCGAGTTCAAGCGCACCGACGGCGTGGACCTGTACACCGACCGAGTGGCCATGCAGCGCCTGAAGGAGGCCGCCGAGAAGGCCAAGATCGAGCTGTCGTCGTCGACTTCGACCGAAATCAACCTGCCCTACATCATGCCGGTGAACGGGATTCCGCAACACTTGGTGATGACGCTCACGCGCGCCAAGTTCGAGCAGCTGTGCGACCATCTGATCCACAAGACGATCGAGCCTTGCAAGCAGGCGTTGCGCGACGCGGGGCTCGAAGCGGGCCAGATCGACGAGGTGATCCTCGTGGGCGGTTCGACGCGTATCCCCGCAATCCAGCAGATCGTCAAGGAGTTCTTCGGTAAGGAGCCCAACAAGAGCGTCAATCCCGACGAGGTGGTCGCTATCGGTGCAGCCATTCAGGGCGGCGTGCTTACGGGCGAGGTGAAGGACGTGCTCCTGCTCGACGTGACCCCGCTGTCGCTGGGTATCGAGACGCTGGGAGGCGTGATGACCAAGCTCATCGAGGCCAATACGACGATTCCGACCCGCAAGAGCGAGGTCTTCTCGACGGCGGCCGACAACCAGCCTTCGGTGGAGATCAACGTCTGCCAGGGCGAACGTCCGCTGGCGCGCGACAACAAGTCGATCGGCCGCTTCCACCTCGACGGCATCCCTGCCGCACCGCGCGGCGTGCCGCAGATCGAAGTGACGTTCGACATCGACGCCAACGGCATCGTGAATGTCAGCGCCAAGGATCTCGGCACTGGACGAGAACAACACATCACCATCACCTCCAACACCAACATGTCTAAAGAGGACGTGGATAAAGCGGTCAAGGAAGCCGAACAATACGCGGCCGAGGACAAAAAGCGTCGGGAAGCGGTCGAGGCGCACAATGGAGCCGATCAGGCCGTATATCAGTGTGAAAAGGCCCTGACCGATCTGGGCGACAAGGTGGACGCGGCCGACAAGACCGAACTGCAGAGCAAGATCGAGGCTCTGAAAGAAGCGAATAAGTCTGATAATCTAGACGAGATCAAACAGAAGCAGGAAGATCTGATGAAGAAGTTTTATGAGGTCTCAGAAAAGGTATACAAAGCCGCAGCGCCTCAAGATGGCGCGGCGCCTGCCGGCGACGGCTCGACCCCGCCTCCGGAAAACGGTGGTGACGGTTATTATAACGGCGAGGTTCATTAAACCCACCGGATCTTTCGAAATCCTGGATTTGCACGATGCAGAGAGCCAGCCGGCGGACCGGCTGACTCTTTGCCTGTGTTTGGATGGAGTGGTCACACATGGCGGACAACAAACGCGATTATTACGAGGTGCTCGGCATCGCCAAGGGCGCGTCGGAAGAGGAAATCAAAAAAGCCTACCGGCAGATGGCGAAAAAGTACCATCCGGATCTCAATCCCGGCGATAAGGAAGCGGAGACGCGTTTCAAAGAGGTCAACGAAGCCTATGAAGTTCTCTCCGATCCTCAGAAAAAAGCGCGCTATGACCAATACGGCCATGCCGGGGTAGATCCGAATTTTGGTGCAGGCGGCTATCAGGGCTATGGATTCGACGGGATGGACATCGACTTGGGTGATATTTTTTCCTCCTTTTTCGGCGGTGGTTCCCGTCGGGCCAATCCTAACGCCCCCAGGCGGGGTGCCGATGCATCAGCCTCGGTGGTGATTTCCTTTGAGGAGGCGGCCAGAGGCTGCAAGAAACAGGTGAGTGTCCATCTGGTGGACACCTGCCCGGACTGCCGTGGTTCGGGGGCTGCCAAGGGCAGTACGCCGCAGACCTGTCCGTCCTGTAACGGTACCGGGCAGGAACGCCGCCAGCAGCGCACCCCCTTCGGAGTCGTTCAGACCCAGACGGTTTGTTCCCGATGCCGCGGCAAGGGGAAGATTATCGATAGGCCTTGTCAGACTTGCAACGGTACCGGACAGGTGCGCCGTCCTTCCTCGGTGGGGATCAACATCCCGGCCGGGATCGCGGACGGGCAGGTGATCACGATCCGGGGCAAAGGCAACGCCGGGATAAACGGCGGTCCTGCGGGAGACCTGGAGATTCAGATTGCGGTCCGTCCTCATCCTGTATTTGAACGGGAGGGATATGACATCCATTGCGAACTGCCCCTGACCTTTACACAAATGGCTCTTGGCGCGGAGGTACAAGTCCCCACGCTGGACGGCAATGTATCCTATCCCATCCGGGAAGGTACCCAGCCCGGCGAGACCTTCCGGTTGAAGGGCAAGGGTTTCCCTTACATCAATGGCCGGGGCCGCGGTGACGAGGTGGTCCGTGTAACGGTTGAGGTGCCCAAAAATCTGACCGCCGAGCAGAAGAAGCTGCTGCATGCATTCGAGGAGTCTCTTGGCGAGAAAAACTACCAAAAGCGCCGCGGTTTTTTTGATAAGTTACGGGATGCATTCAATTCATGATCCCCTTGTAGAGTTTTGCCGCCAACAGAGATTTATTCTGTTGGCGGCCTTGTCGCATACGGCCTGTGTGACATCTCTGCGCGTATTCTTCGGCTGTGTGATGATAGAGGCAGCGCTTCACTCGACGGCAGCCGCTCCTGCAGTCCCGTATCTTCATAAATTCTTTCCTTGTATTTACCGGAGAGAATTGGTATACTGTCGGTATGATGGGATGTTCCCAATCTGCTAGGAAAAGAGGCGGCTTATGAAACGCTTTAAGGGTCTTGCCCAGTGGCTTTCCCTGTTCCTGCTCGCGGTGGCGATCATCGCGGTTTACAAGACCTTTGACAACATCGTAGAGATCGGCGGATTTTTTTCCAAGCTGCTGGACATCCTCAGTCCGTTTGTCATCGGGTTCGGCATGGCTTTTCTGCTGTACGGTCCGTGCAGCAAGATCGAAGGGCTGTTTCGCCGTTTTCAGAAGCCGATCATGCAAAAACTGGCGCGTCCAATAGCGGTGGTCATCGTTTATCTCCTCCTTTTTGGGTTGTTGACCCTGATCGGGTATCTGGCGCTTCCCGCGCTGTATCACGCGATTATGGACTTTGTATCGGCGGTTCCGGGGTATTATAACAACGTTATGGCTTTTTTGGCCGAATACACCAAGGAAGGCAGCCTTTTAGAGGGTCTTCACCTGGAGGAACGCATCCAAGATCTCTATGCCTGGATCAGCAGCCAACTGACGGCCGATCGCATCTTCTCCTATTTTCAGGGAATCCTCAATTTCACCACATCGCTGCTGGATATTTTCATGGCCTTCATCATTTCGGTCTATATGCTGCTCGGCCGGGAATCCCTGATCCGGGCGGTCAAGGCGGTGGCGGGGATTGTCATCAAACCCCGGGGAATAACTTTTTGCAGCACTTATACGCATAAAATCACAAAAATTTTTTACAGCTATTTCTACAGTCAGGCGATCGACGCCTGCATTGTCGGAGTGCTGGCGACCGTCGGGCTGCTCATTGCAAGGCTGCCCAATGCGCCCGTACTTGGCATGATGCTCGGCCTGATGAATATGATCCCTTATTTCGGCGCGATTATCGGCGGTATCATTTGTGTGCTGGTGGCACTGCTCTCCGGCAATGTTTACGGAGCGATCTTTGTCGCGATCTACATTCTCGCCATGCAGCAGATCGACAGCAATATCATCCAGCCCCGGATTGTGAGCAATTCGGTGGGAATCAAAGCAATTTACGTGTTGTTGGCCATCACAGTGGGGGGAGGCTTCTTCGGTTTCTGGGGAATCTTCCTTGGGGTCCCGGTCATGGCCATGATCCAAATGCTTGTGAAAGATTTTATCGATTACCGGAGACGCCGGGAAGAGCGTAAAATCCGCGCAGGCGCAGAAGGCGGAAACCGGATGCCGTTCGGCGAGGATGACGATTAGAGGAGAGGCGTCATGCGGATACGGCCATATGTTCGATCTATAGGGCTTCAGCGTGAGGAGGTGCCGGATTTTAATCGCTACCCTTTCTGTATTCCGGTTGTCCGCAATCTGGATACCCTGGAATTTCATGAAAAGGTCACCTTTCTGGTGGGAGAGAATGGGACTGGAAAATCCACCTTGATGGAAGCGTTTGCGGTGGTGTGTGGGTTTTGTCCCGAGGGGGGAGGCTGGAATTTCCGTCTTCAAACCCGCGCTACCCACTCGGAACTGTGGTGCTATCTGAGGGTGGAGCGGGGACCCCTTCTGCCGCGGGACGGATATTTTCTTCGGGCGGAAAGCTTTTACAATGTAGCGACTTATCTCGAAGATCTGGACGCAGTACCGGCCCCGGCACCCCCTTTGTCGGCGGCTTACGGGGGGCGTTTACACGAATGCTCCCACGGTGAGAGCTTCTTTGCTCTGTTTCAAAACCGCCTGGGACGGGAAGGCCTGTATCTGTTCGATGAGCCGGAGGCGGCCCTGTCTCCGCTGCGGCAGATGGCCATGCTGTCCCGACTGCATCAGCTCGCGGAGCAGGGCTGCCAGTTCATAATCGCCACCCATTCCCCCATCCTGCTGGCTTATCCCTACAGCCGAATTTATCAGCTTGAGGAAAAGGGGATCCGCTCTATTTCGTATGAAGAATCCACTCCTTATCAACTGACCCGCCACTTTCTAAACGATTATCAGCGGATGACGGAGGAACTATTGAACGGATCACCGGAGGATTCAGAATCTGAAACAGCTGAATAGCCTTTTCTCCCGTCAGCATGACCTGGCGGGAAGGCTTTACTTTTCCGGGAAGAGGGTCCCGAAAGGGTGTTTTGAGAACAAAAAAGACTTGAACATGCATGTTCAAGCCTTTTCTAATATAGGGCGGCACTTATGTTTTGGCACGCGGGGAAGACGCCATAGGGCCGCTGCCCTCAATCCGTGGCCCCGAGGGCAGCGGCGGCAAACAGTGTGACGGTCGCCCGGGTGATCTCCTCTGCCTTCTGCCAATCCATAGCCGCGATATTGAATTGTTCCATTTTATCGTGCAGATCCTTTGCCTCGGCGGAGATGGCGACCGCCTCTCCCAACAGTTCCCGGGCGGCTCTGCGGTTAAAGGAGAGAAGCTGGCGTTTGAGCCGGAGCTTTTCCGAGTCGGTAAAGCGTGCGGCGTGAATCCGGCGATATACCGGGAAGTCCGCCTTATGCCACGGATTGGACGTAGTAAAACCAAGCCCCAGAGAGGGGACAATCAGGTGTTCAATTTTATCATGGGGGGCGAGCGGACAGGTACAGGTCACGATATCCAATCCGGCGGCGAGCGCACGCTCACGCAGCTCGGCAAAGAACAGGCGGGAGGCAGCGCCGTAATCGTCTTCTACCGCGTATATGCGAGGGCATAGGGCTTGCAACGTTTCGTGGAAAGTGATCAGTCCGTCCGGGGTTATCGCGCTGAGAAACCGCCGCTTTTCTCGTCCGGTTGTTTCGGAGGAAGGCCCGAATTCCCGGGCGGCGATGCGGGCTGCACAGCGGATGGCTTTGGCGGAATCGGTGCATTCCGCCGCGATG
>USDZ01000091.1 GCA_900553525.1 uncultured Oscillospiraceae bacterium | reverse complement strand
CGTCCGTCCTTCGTCCTTTCCTTTTATCATACCATCATCCGCCCGCCTCCGCAACTCCGTCCCGACTCAAAAAATCCATCGCAGTCCCGACTCAAAAAATCCATCGCGGGATTGTCAAACGCCTGTCCGGATGCTATAATAAAGCCGTTTTCCAGACCGGACAACCGGGAAAATCACAAGAAAAACACACAAGCTTTATAGACTGTTTACAAATCTTGAAGTCCCGTCCGGTACAATATATACGTTATAGACTGTCCGGAATTCCGGGCGGCACTCTAGAAGGAGGGATCCGCAGCATATGATCGAGGTACAAAACCTGACCAAGCGGTATGGAAGCCACCTGGCGGTGGACCACATCAGCTTTCGGGTGGAAGAAGGGGAAATCCTCGGCTTTCTGGGGCCGAACGGTGCCGGCAAGTCCACGACCATGAACATTCTCACCGGCTATCTGTCGGCGAGCGAGGGGTCGGTCAAAATCAACGGATACGACATCCTCGAACAGCCCAATCAGGCAAAATCCAGCATTGGCTATCTGCCTGAACAGCCCCCGCTCTATCTGGACATGACGGTGCGGGAATATCTGGATTTCATTTATGACCTCAAAAAATGCACGCTGGACCGGCGGCACCATATCGCCGAGATCTGCAAAATGGTCAAGATCGAGGAGGTTTACGGACGGCTGATTAAAAACCTGTCCAAAGGTTACCGGCAGCGGGTCGGATTCGCCCAGGCCCTCATCGGCAACCCGCCCGTCCTGATCCTGGACGAGCCGACCGTCGGACTGGACCCCAACCAGATCATCGAGATCCGCTCCCTGATTAAAAATCTGGGGAAACACCACACGGTGATCCTTTCTTCCCACATCCTGCCGGAAATCGAGGCGGTCTGCGATCGGATCGTGGTGATCAACAAGGGCGCCATCGTGGCCGACGACACGGCCGCCGATCTGTCCAAAAAATATTCCAGCGACCGCCGCACCCTGGTCCGGGTGGCCGGGCCGGAATCGGAAGTGCAGGGGCTGCTCTCCCGCGTGCCCGGTATCCAGAGCGTCTCGCCTCTCGGCGAAAAGGAGCCCGGCGTGTTCGAATACGCGCTGGATCCGGTCGAGGGCCAGGATTTCCGCCGGGAACTGTTCGACCGACTCGCGGCCCGCAAGTGGGCCCTCATGGGCATGAAGTCGATGGAGATGAGCCTGGAGGAAATCTTCATCGTCCTGACAAGGGAGAACCTGCCCCCTCTCAAATCCAAAAAAGGAGGTAAAAAGAAATGAGCGCCATATTCAAGCGGGAATTCAAAACCTATTTTACCTCCCCCATCGGCTACATCATCCTGGCCATGATCTTCTTTATTTCCGGCTTGTATTTCTATGTGGCCAACATGGTGCTGAGGCTGACCGATCTGTCGATCGTGTATTCGAATATCCTGTCCATCCTCATGCTGCTGGTCCTGCCGGTTCTCACCATGCGCCTGATGAGCGACGACAAGCGGATGAAAACCGACCAGGCCCTGCTCACCTCGCCGGTCAGCCTGACCGGCATCGTGCTGGGCAAATTCCTGGCGGCTTTGGTCATCTTTGCCATCGGCATTTCCATCACCATCGTCTTTGCGATTATCATCGCTTTCCAGGTCACGCCCGACTGGATGGTCATCATCGGCAACTTCGTGGGCCTGCTACTGCTGGGCGGCATGATCATTTCGATCGGCCTGCTTATCTCCTCCCTGACCGAAAGCCAGTTCATCGCGGCGCTGGGAACCTTTGTGGTTTCGTTCCTTCTGCTGATGGTGGACAGCCTGACCTCCATGTTTCCCTCCAGTCAAGTCCTGAGCGCGGTGGTCAATTTCCTGTCGGTATCCGCCCGCTACAACAACTTCACCATCGGGATCATCAACTACGACAACGTCTTCTTCTTTCTCAGCATGCAGGCACTGTTCCTGTTCCTGACCGTGCGTGTGCTGGATCGCAAGAGATGGAGCTGAGAGGAGGATTCCAGCCATGAGTAAAGAAAACCTGCCCGAAGAGCAGACCCCCCAGACCGAGGAAACCCCCGTCGAAAACGAGACGGCGGAGGCCGCCTCTCCCGCGGAACCGGCGGATAGCCAGCGGGAAAGCGGAACAGAAGCCCCTGCCGCAGAAGCCCCCGCACCGGCAGAGACCGGGGATGAAGACAAGACCGACTCCCCGCCGCCGGCTAAAAAGAAAAAGGAGCGCCGCCGGTCCGACACCCGGAAACTGCGGTACGGCGCGATGGCCACGGGGCTGAGCGTCATCGTCATCGCCGGCATCGTGCTTTTCAATGTGATCATGGGCATCCTGGCCGACCGCTATCCCCTGTCCTTCGACCTGTCCGAGGACAAGACCTTTTCGCTCAGCGAACAGGGCATCGCCGTGGCCGAGAGCCTGCAGAAAGAGGTCCAGATCACGGTATTCGCCGACGAATCGATATTTGCAAATTCCCAGCGTGGCGATGACCTGGACACGATCTTCCGCCAGTTTTACCAGATGTCCCGCGAATTTGGCTCGCGCAGCGGCGGAAAGGTCTCCGTTTCCTACATCGATCTGACCGCCAATCCCACTTTGGGTTCTCAATATTCCCAGTACGATCTGGAGATCGGCGACATCCTGTTTGAATCGGGGTCCCGGAGCCAGCTCATCAGCTACTCCGACCTGTTCGATGAGAGTATAAATTCCTCGTATACCGGATATACGAGAACCTCCCTCGTGGAGCAGAAACTCGCGTCCTGCATCAACACCGTGACCAGCGATCACCAGGCCGTCGTGACCATGCTCACCGGCCACGGGGAGGACACCAATGCGATTTCCATGCTTCAGGATCTCTATGAGCTCAACGGCTATACCGTGGAGACGGTGGACTTCACCACCGCCACCGACATCCACGAGGACAGCCAGGCCCTGATCCTGGCCGGACCCACTCGGGATTTCACCGAAGAGGAACGGAACCGCCTGCAGGAATGGCTCTCCAACGACGGGGACCTCCAGCGCAATCTTTTCCTCTTCTGCGATATGACCGCCAAGCTGCCGGTGCTGTATGGATTCCTGGAAGGCGACTACGGGATCCAGGTGACGGACAACATTATTCAGGAGACCTACAGCGGCAACCTGTACAGAGATTACTACCAATATATGTTGGAATGCGCCATCGGCAGCATCCAGAGTTCGGATCTGACCGACACGGTCGCCGATCAGCGGATCCTCCTCCCCTATCCCCGCCAGCTGGTCACCACCCGGGACAGCGACATTTCCCAGGACAATCCCTCCAACACCTCGCTGGTCACCTTCGGCAGCACGGCCAAGCTGATGGCGCTTGCCGACGACGAGAACGCCCAGGTGGAACTGATCGACGCGGACAGCTATCCGGTCACCGCGGTGGCCTATGCGGAGAGACGGGCGGTTATCAACGGGTCGGAAACGGTGAGTTCCCATGTCTTCGTCAGCGGCAGCACCTATATGCTGTATTATCTTGAAACCAGCGGCTATCAGAACGACGCCTTCCTCATCAGCGCCCTGAATGCCGTCACCGGCTCGGAAGGCCCGGCCATCTCCGGCCGCTCCCTGGATACCGAAACGCTCAGCCACAGCGACCTCACCGGCCAGATCGTGGGCCTTGGGATCTTCACCATCGGCCTTCCGGCCCTCATGCTGGTCATCAGCCTGGTTGTGTTTATCCGAAGGAGGCATTTATGAGCAAACAAGTGCGCACCCTGATCCTGGCCGGGGCTGCGGTGATCGCGCTGGTGGCGCTGTTGCTGGTGCTTCTGTTCCTGCTGCCCGGCGGCGGGGAAGATGCCTCTTCCCTGGTTTCGTCGGACACATCGGTGACGGTGCTGGATAAATCCGTCGATGCCGACGGTAAAACCGTTGACCATCCGATCAAAAGCATTCAGATCACGATCCAGGACGAGTCGTATACCCTCTCGCAGAACGACGACGGCGATTTAGTCGCGGATTCCTACCGGGATCTGCCTGTCAACACCTATGAAATATCCTCGCTGGAAAGCGCCCTGGCAACCATCACCGCCACCCGAGAAATCTCGTCCAATCCGGAATCCCCCGCAGATTACGGGTTTACCGGCGAGTTCGCCCAGCCCGTTTCTTCGGCGGATACTTCCTCCGACACCTCTTCCGGTGTCTCCAGTGCCGAGAGTTCAGAGGGGGAACCCGAAGTCACCGTGGGGCTGACCGCGCAGATCACCGTCACCTATCACGACGACTCGGTGCATTCTTTCGAAATCGGGCGGGAATCTCCCACCGGGGAGGGCTATTATCTGCGCAAGGTGGGGTCGGATCCCGTCTATCTGGTGGAATCCACCTTTGCGGACACGGTTTCCCAGCCCTCCACCGCCTATATCGGTTTGAACGTCGTCACATCCCCGTCGGTGCGGACCGATGACGACAGCGGCCAGGTCGTTCTCCGGGACATCGAACTGTCCGGCCGGGTGAGGACCTCTCCGCTGGTTCTGCGGTATGCAACCGAGGCCGACAACCTGACCTTTTCGGATTATGTGATCACCAAACCCTATTACCGCGCGACCAATTCGTCGAGCGATGTGATCGAATCCTTTGGAACCTATACGTCGGTCACGGCGTCGGGGGTGGAAAAACCCTATCCCACCTCCGAGGACCTGAAACAGTACGGGCTGGACGATCCCTATTCCGTGGCTGTCTTCACTCTGGCGGTTCAGACCACGAAGGAGGCCGAGAACTCCGGAGAAGAGGCCGGCATCGAGTACTACAATATTCAGAAACACACCATTCAGTTGGGCAACCAAAACGACAACGGGGAATACTACGCCCTAGTCTATAACGAGGACGAGCGAATCCCCGTGATATACCGTTTCTCGGAAGCCTCTGTGTCCTGGGCCGAGGCGCAGTACGACGATCTCGCCGAGACGATGCTCTTCTCCAACAACATCGACTCCGTGTCCCACATCGTCGTCACGGTGAACGGCCAGGAGACCGATTTCCAACTGGAACATTTCCCGGACGAAACCGCGCGGGACGATCAGCTGAAAGTCACCGTCGGGGGCGAGGTCTACGACACCGGCAACTTCCGGGATCTCTATCAGGTGTTCATGAGCATCTACCGGCAAGGGGCGGCGCCTGGGGAAATATCGGGGGATCCGGTCTTCTCCCTCCGTCTGGTGCCGCTCGAAGAATCGGGCAACGCGGTGGATCTTTCGATCTACAAATACGACCCGAATGTCTATATCGTCCGCTGTGCAACAGGCGAGACCTATGCGGTCAACGCCACCGATGTCAACCATGCGATCAAGCAGATCGAAAATTACCTGGCCGGCGAGGAAGTCCGGACGAACTGACAATGGCTTCCAATGCCTTCAGCAGCAAGGCCGCGGGGATAGCCCGCGGCCTTGTCTTCCATAAGCGAACCCCGCCTCATCCCCGTCCGCATGAAACCGAACAAAGGCCCCACACAGCGCCTCCATCCATCTGCAAAGGAGGGTTTCCCCATGCAAAATCTCGTGCTCTGCGGCTTTATGGGCTGCGGCAAAACCACGGTGGGGCGGCTTCTCGCCGCCCGCACCGGCCGGCGGTTTGTGGACACCGACGCCCTGATCGAAGAAGAGGCGGGCATGGCGGTCGAGGATATCTTCAACCGCTTCGGGGAAGAGGATTTCCGGTTGCGGGAGCGGCAGGTCTGCGCCCGCCTGGCCGAAAAAGAGGGATTGGTGATCGCCACCGGCGGCGGCGCCCTGACCTTCCCTGAAAACGCCGTGTCCCTGCGCCGCTCCGGCATCATTATCCTATTGGACGTGACCCCTGAAACCGTACTCAGCCGCCTCAAGGGGGATCGGTCCCGCCCCCTTTTGCAGCGTCCGGACAAGGAGGAGGCAGTGCGGGAACTGATGGGTCGGCGCCTCCCCCGGTATTATGAAGCTGCCTCCCTGTTTATCGACGGCAATCCGCCTCCTGAGGCGGTGGCGGACGAGATCCTTCTCGCTTTGGGAAATCCGGAGGCCGGACGGACGCTTTCGGGGAACAGCGACGCGCCTTGATCGGGCCAGAGTCCCCTTTTTCCGCCGTGACATACAAAAATCTTTGCCGATTGTCCTGAAGAACCGTAGGTTTTTCCATTGACAATCCGGTGTCCGGGCCGTATGATAAAAATAGTTCATTTGGAATCGGAGGCGTCTCGAATGGTCCGCATCTTGGGTACCGCGCGATTTTATAGCTATATCTTTGGCTATTCGTTTAGCCGGAGCGCTTTTGGCTGCGCGGATTCCCCAAGTGAATAGTTGTCCATGAGGCCGTCCTGGAAGAAAGCCCCTGTAAATAGTTGATGTAAGGCGGAGCCCATGGTAGGGCCCCGCCTTTTGTAAACAAAAGGGACTTTCCGCTGGCTCAACCCCTCCATAGTTTGGTTTATCACCGGAAAGGAAGCGACATTATGATTATCGTACTCAAGCCCGGCGTCACCCACGAACAGGTGGAGACGTTTTCTTCTCAGCTCGAAAAACAGCACAGCGTCAAGGTCAACGCCTGGTACGGGGAACATTCGGTCGTGCTCGGCCTGCTCGGCGACACCGCGGCGGTGGACATCGAATCGGTGGGCGCCCAGGACATCGTCCAGAGCGTCAAGCGAGTACAGGAACCCTATAAAAAGGCCAACCGGAAATTTCATCCCGGCGACACGGTGATCGATCTGGGAAACGGTTCGGTGATCGGCGGCGGCAAGCTCGGGATTATCGCGGGTCCCTGCTCGGTGGAATCCGAGGAACAGATCGTGGGCGTGGCCGAGGCGGTCAAGGAGGCCGGCGCCGCCTTTCTGCGCGGGGGCGCTTTCAAACCCCGGACCTCCCCCTACG
>USDZ01000090.1 GCA_900553525.1 uncultured Oscillospiraceae bacterium | reverse complement strand
GTCCTTCTACTTTTTTATTCGCTTTTTCTTCCCCTCCTGTCCAACATGTATTGTAGCTCTACACGAGAGGGATGATACGGCCGCTTTTTGACTTTTCTTTTTATCCAAGATTTGGTATACTAAGGTATCCGATCCATCCGGAACCGGGAGAGCTTGGAACACGTACCGGTGGATGGCAGACAGGAGGAACAGATATGCAGCTTATCAATGAAGTTTTGGCGGATGGAATCCGCTGTTTGTCGTTGCCCGAGAGCCGGTTCAAGACAAACCGGCTCTCGATAGCGATGCTGTTGCCTCTGAATAGAAAAACGGCTTCAGCCGGCGCACTGCTACCCTATTTGCTACGGCGTTCCTGTGCCGCCTATCCGGACTACACGGCGCTGCAGCGCCGTCTGAACGAGCTGTACGGCGCTTCGATCACGGCGGAGGTCGCCCGTATCGGAGAGGCCCAGGCGCTGGTGCTGACCGCTGCCTCCATTGACGATCGGTTTGCTCTCGCGGGGGAACCGGTCGCGGAAAGCTGCGCGGATTTGCTGCGTCAAATGCTGTTTGAGCCGGTCTTGGAAAACGGATTCTTTCGTTCATCCGACGTGGAGACGGAAAAACGGTGTTTAATTGAGAGAATGGATGCCGAAATCAACGACAAACGGTGGTATGCCCGCCGCCGTTGCGAGGAGATTCTCTGTGAAAACGAAGCGTATGCGATAGACCGCTACGGTTCGCCGGAATCGGCGGCCGCTTTGACATCCAAGGAACTCACCGAGACTTGGCGGCGGGTCTTGGCCGGCGCCAGGGTACAGTTGATTTTGCAGGGAGGCGCGGCGGCGATGCATGCGGCCGGGCCGTTGCGTGAGGCCATGGCGGGGGTGCCTGGCCGCAAACCGCTCGACTGTCCGACAGACACCGCCGCCGCCAACCCGCGTGTGCGGGAGCAGGTGGAGCGAATGAACGTCAATGGCTCTAAGCTGGTCATGGGATTTCGAACCGGAAACGCCGAGCCGGACGGCGATGTGGCCGCTGTCCGGCTGATGAATGCGCTGTTCGGCGGTACGCCCCATTCCCTGCTCTTCCGAAATGTCCGGGAAAAGCTGAGTCTATGTTATTATTGCTCTTCCACATACGACCGTTTGAAAGGCGTTATGCTGGTGGAAAGCGGGGTAGACGAGTCGAATGCCGGCCGGGCCCGGGAGGAGATTCTGCGGCAGTTGGATGCCGTGAAAAGGGGCGATTTTTCGGATGAGGATCTCGAATCCGCCCAGATGAGCGCCCGCCAGACATTTGAGGCTGTGAACGATTCCCAAAACGCGCAGGCATCCTGGTATTTGGGGCAATGCCTTCTTCCCGGCGTGTCCACGCCGGAAGAGGCATCAAAGGCCCTCGCGGACGTAACCAAAGAGCGGGTGGTCGCTGCGGCAGAGCGGATAAGGCTGGAGAGTATTTATCTTCTCGCACAGGATCATGTTGAGGAGGGATCGCGAAATGTCTGAATGGACGACCTTGGCAAACGCCCGGGTGGGAGAGCAGTGTTATCGGCTGCATCATCCGTCCGGACTGATGATCTATGTATGGCCGAAAGCGGGCTATAAAGCCTGCTACGCGACCTTTGCCGCCCGTTATGGATCCATTGACACAGCTTTTATGCGTCAGGGGGACGCCGAACCGACCGTCGTGCCGGCTGGAATCGCCCATTATTTGGAACACAAACTTTTTGAAAGCGAGGATGGGGACGCCTTTTCCCGCTATGCCAAAACCGGCGCGTCGGCCAATGCCTATACGAGTTTTGACCGCACGGCCTATCTGTTTACCTGCACCGGCCGGTTTGAAGAGTCGCTGGAGATCCTGCTGGATTTTGTCCAGTCCCCCTATTTTACGAAAGAGACGGTGGAAAAGGAACAAGGGATTATCGGCCAGGAGATCCGCATGTGTGAGGACAACCCCGAAAGACGGGTGCTGTTTAATTTATTGAAAGCCCTGTATGCGGTCCATCCCGTGCGCCTCGATATCGCGGGAACGGTGGAATCCATTGCTCAGATCACACCGGAACTGCTGTACGGTTGTTATGAGACGTTTTATAATCTGCATAACATGGTTTTGGCGGTATCCGGAAACGTCACACCCGAACAGGTGCTGCGGGTGGCGGACCGGATGCTGAAACCGGCTCCGGACCGGCGGGTGGAACGCACACCGTTTCCAGAGCCGCGGGGGGCTGTAACTCCCCGCATAGAAGAGAAGATGCCGGTGGCGGCGCCCCTGTTTTATCTGGGCTACAAAGTACCGATGCAGGCGGATCACGGCGTGCGTTGTTCTACACCGCTGGAGAGCGTATCCGCTGCCGTGGTGGCCGAGCTGCTGGGTGGAAGATCGAGCGCATTATATGCGCGTCTTATGGAGGAGGGACTGGTCAATACCTCCTTTGACATGGATTATTTTGACGGGCCCGGGTTCGCCTCCTGGCTGATTGGCGGAGAATCCCGGGACCCCGACGCCGTATGCGAGGCGGTTCGTAAGGAGATTCGTCGTATGGCGGAGGGCGGTGTGTCCGAGGAGAACTTCCTCGCAGCGCGCAGCGCGGTATACGGGAGTTTAGTTACGCGGCTCGACAGCGTTCAGAATTGCGGTGAAATGTTGGCAAACGGGCATTTTTACGGACGCAATCCCTTTGATCTTCTTGACGCGGCGGCCCATCTTGATATACAATCGGTTTATCGGCGGCTGCGGGAGGACTTTGACGACGAGACCAGTGCGCTGTCGGTTATTCGTCCGGCGGGCGGCTGAACGGGAAACCTGGCGGTTTCCCACTACATAGGAAAGGATGTCACGCCTCGATGGAACATTATATCGAATTTCCGGCTCTGGGATGGCGGATTCCCGTGTCCCCGGACATTTTCACCATTCCGATCGGCGGGGGGATTACCGTCAAATGGTACGGGGTCATGATTGCGCTGGGCTTCCTGTTGGCGATCCTATACGGGCTCAAACGATCCAAACAATTTGGCATCGATCCCGACCGGATGATCGACGTGGTGCTGGTTTGCGCGATCTTCGCGTTTATCGGCGCCCGGCTGTATTATGTGTGGTTTGCAGAGGATCGATACCGTTATTTTGACGATCCGCTGTCCATTCTTCAGGTCTGGAAGGGCGGCCTTGGAATTTACGGCGGTGTGATTTTCGCATTCCTGACCGCTTTATGGATGTGCCGGGTGCGCAAAGTCGACACCCTGCGGATGTTCGACCTTGCCTCCATTGGTTTCCTGATCGGCCAGGGAATCGGCCGGTGGGGCAACTTCTTCAATCAGGAGGCTTTCGGCTCCAATACCACCCTGCCCTGGGGGATGACGGGGGATATTATTCAGTCGGGCGTGAATGGCTCCGGCTATATCCTGACAGAGCCGGTTCATCCCACGTTTTTGTACGAATCGCTGTGGTGCCTGGCGGGATTTCTTCTGCTGCATATTCTGTCCAAAAAATGGTATAAGTTCCGTGGACAGCTTTTCGCCTCTTATATTATATGGTACGGGCTTGGCCGGGCTTGGATCGAAGGGCTTCGGACGGACAGCCTGATGCTCGGCGCCATCCGTATTTCACAGTTGATCGCCATTCTCTCGGTCATCGGCGGGGTGATCCTGTTGCTGGTTTTCCGATCTAGGGAACACAGTTCGCCCAAAAATTTGTTCGTAGCGGAATCGGCGTCCCCGTTTTCGCCGGCGATGGATACGGAGGAAAATCAAGGCGGGGACGGTGTGCAGCCAGCTGAAGAGACAGCCGTCGAATCGCCGGAGGAACCGGATCAAATAGAAGAATACGAACCCGCGCCGGAAACGGCATCGGACGAGGAACCCGGCATTCCGGCAGCAGAGGCCCTGGAAGCAGCGGAGACCGCGGAATCTGATAAAAAAGACGATGACGGCAGCGAACGTTCGTAAACTACGTACGGGGGATGGTTTGAAAAAATCATCCCCCGCTTTTTTGGCCAAAGCCGCGCGGCCGTGTCGCAGAAATGCGGCCCGCGCCGCCGTCGGGCGTCCCTCTTTATTACTACGAGAGAACAGCGCGTAAAGTGGGAGAAAAACGCCGAACAAATTTTCGATTTTCTCTTGATTTTTACCGACTCTCCTGTTATAATAACCATGCAGAAAACGTTTGTTCTGCGCGGGATATAGAAAGGATGAGACGAATGGTATTCAATATGTTTCATGTGGTCCTTTTAGGGGCCCTGTTTATCTATACATGGCGCGGAGCCCATCGTGCGGTTACACGACGGCTGTCTATGATACCGTTGACCATGTGCGGTATCGAGATTTTTCTGGCCGGTGTTTTGGATGTGACGGCGTTCCCAGTGCTGGGAATTCTGCTGGCCGTAGCCCGGGGTACGGTGGCAGTCTGCTGTATTTCAGCGGTCCGGCAGGACGCGGCGCTGGCCCGTGCCAAGACGAGAAAACGTGTGCGGGCGGCCAGGGCCAAGCTGCACGCGCTGGAATCCCGGCGTCCGCATGCGGCCGCCGCTTGAATCCGCCTCCCATTTTTCCACCGGCGTCGGGTCTTTGGATCCGGCGCCGTTTTTTTGGTTGTCGAGGCATCTCTTTTCGAAAGCCTGAAGAAGCCAGTGAGGATGTGGCTGTGTCCTCACTGGCTTCTTTCGGATCCGGCGCCGGCTCTTTGAGAGGATATGCGTCGGCTATTCCGCTTTTAGTTTGGCGAAATTCGCCATAATCTTTTTCACACCGGCTTTATCAAAGGTGACTGTGAGAAGGACGTCGTTTCCCATGGGGACAGCGTCTGTGACGCGTCCCGGACCAAAGACCTTGTGACGCACCCGGTCGCCGGGTTTCCAGCGGCCGGGTTCCGTGTCAGCCGGCGACGCCTGTGCTCGGATACCGACACCGCCGCCGGATTGACCTAGGGGAACGGCCCTGGGTTCGGAGTGAGCGCCGAACGGAAGCGCCGTGTTGCGCGACGGGCCGCCAATGCGGCTTTGAGAGGCGGAAGCATGGACTGGCGCGCGGAAACCGGAATATGCCGGCCCGGATGTGGACAGATCGCGTTCCAGGAGCAGTTCGGGGGGGATATCTCCGAGGAAACGGGAAGGGCGGTTGCGGGTGGTGGAACCGTACAGCGTCCGGCTACGGGCGCTGAGGATCGTCAATTCGGATTTGGCTCGGGTGATGGCTACATAGCAGAGCCGGCGGTCCTCCTCCATTTCTTCGGGGTTGAACAGGCTCTGCATTCCGGGAAAAATTCCGTCTTCAAATCCGGGGAGAAACACATGGGAAAACTCCAATCCTTTGGCGGCATGCATGGTCATCAGCACCACCGCGTCGGCCCCCGCGTCATAGTTGTCCACATCGGTCATCAGGGCGTTTTCTTCCAGGAATCCCGACAGGTCGGGAAAATCCGCCCCGCTGTTCTGCTCATAGTTTAGAATGGAGGAGGCCAGCTCGTGCAGATTGTCCACCCGGGCGGCGCCCTCTTCTCCGGCCGCTTGCCACATATCGAGATAGCCGGTCGCTTGCAGCATGGTTTGATAAAGCAGGTGGATGGACACGTCCGGATCGGCGTTGATTTCCCGCAAACGGTCGATTATATCCACGAAAGCGGCGATTTTCGATGCGGATCGGCTGATCGAGGGATAATCGGCAGCATGGGAAAGCACTTCGTACAACGAAATGCCGAGTCCCTCTGCGATCTCGGCGGCCTTGTCCACGGTGGCGTCGCCGATGCCGCGCTTGGGTTCATTGATGATACGGCGAAGGCTGACCGCATCCCCGGGGTTGTTAATCACTCGCAGATAGGCGGTGGCGTCCCGCACTTCTTTGGTGTCGTTGAATCGATGGCCGCCGATAATGCGGTAAGGCACGCCGCTCTTGACCAGAGAGCGTTCAATCGCGTTGGACTGCGCGTTGGCACGGTAGAGGACCGCAAAATCCCGGAAAGGGCGTCCCCCCGCAGCTTTTTCGAGTATAGTATCCGCTATGTACCGTCCCTCTTCATCCTCGTTATCCAGGATGACGGCTGAAATCGGCGAACCAGCGCCGTTGGCCGTCCAAAGGGTTTTGCCCTTGCGGTTGGGGTTTTTGGCGATAACAGCGTTTGCAGCGTCTAAAATCGTGCTGGTGGAACGGTAGTTTTGCTCCAGGCGGATGACCGTGCAGCCGGGGAATTGTTCTTCAAAGCTCAGGATATTTTCAATGGTGGCCCCTCGGAATTTGTATATGCTTTGATCGTCGTCCCCCACGACGCAGAGATTGCCGCTGCCCTCGGCCAGCATGCTGATGAACCGGTATTGCGCGTGGTTGGTGTCCTGGTATTCATCCACCATCAGGTACCGCCAGCGGCGCTGATATTGTTCGAGGACGTCGGGATTTTCGAGAAACAGGGCCACCGTATTGCATAGGAGATCGTCAAAATCCATTGCGTCGGCTTCCCGCAGGCGTTTTTGATAGGCGGCATACGCCTCCGCCACCTTCTTCAGCCGGAAATCCTGGCCTGCCTGTGCAGCCAAGTCCTGGGGAGAGAGCAGCTTATCCTTGGCGCGGCCGATTTCGCCCAAAATGGCCTTATGTCCCAGTACTTTTTCCTCGATGTTCAGAGCCTTCATGCAGTCCTTCATCAGGCGGCGGCTGTCGTCGGTGTCGTAGATGGTAAAGTGGGGAGAGAATCCGAGGCGTTCCCCGTGCCGCCGGAGTATGCGCGCGCACAGGGAATGGAAGGTACTCGCCATCACGTCTCTTCCGTCTTCCCCCAGCATCCGTTCGAGCCGTTCCTTTAGTTCTCCAGCCGCCTTATTGGTAAAAGTGATGGCCAGAATTCTCCAGGCGGGGCAGGGATCCACGGCACAACGGTCAATTGCGGCTGCGTCGATGGGGACTGTCCCGGCCGCGCAGTTCCGCAGATGGGCCATATCTTCTTCGGTCAAGGAGACCGGCATTTCGGGACTGTCGTAAGC
>USDZ01000089.1 GCA_900553525.1 uncultured Oscillospiraceae bacterium | reverse complement strand
AGCACTGGTTCGACAAGCATGGATACAGCATGGATCAATTCCGCCGCGAGGTGGATCAAAAACTGAAAGGAGAGATCGAGATCATGGGAAAGGTTGTCAATGCGGACGCGCTGATTCAGTGGATTAACGACAACGCAGTGGAGGAATCGGCGGGGGAGACCACTTCACCATACCGTACAACCGCGAATTTGTATTATCATACCACCTATCCGGCGGTGAAGGGGGATGCCTCGACCCGTGCGGGCAAGTTCCCGAAAGGGACGGTGGTGGACGTGGTGGACGGATGGGAGTCGTCCGGCAACGGCTATACGTGGGTGAAGGTTCTGTATGAAGGCGGGACCTATTACGCGGCCAAGGAATATCTGGAAAGGGTGTAACCGATGACGGAATGGGGAGTGGTGGGGGTGATCATCGCGCTGGTGGGGTTTGCCGCGACCTTTCTGGCGCCGGCGCTCAAGCTGAACGCCTCCATCACCAAGCTGACGGTGACGGTGGAACAACTGGTGCGGGACATGAGCGAGCAGAGGGAACGAAGCCGCGAGGTCCACAGGCGCCTGTGGGACAAAAACGATGAACAGGACAGAACTTTACACGATCATGAAACCAGAATTACGACGTTGGAAAGGAAGTGAGGACATGAAGATCAACTGGAAGGTGCGGCTGAAAAACCCGGTGTTTTGGGTCAACCTGGCCGTGGCCATCATCCTGCCGATCCTGACCTATCTCGGTTTGAACTGGAGCGATATGACCACCTGGGCGGGTCTGGGCCACGTGCTGCTGGAAGCGGTGAAAAACCCGGTGATCCTGGTATCGGTTTTGATCAGCGTGTGGAATCTCATCAACGATCCCACCACCAAGGGACTCTCCGACAGTTCCCGCGCCCTGACCTATACCGAACCCAATCCAGAGTAAATGCAAGCCGGGCCGTCCGAAAGGGCGGCCCGGCGGTTTTGATAACAGGCGTGCTATCAGCTTTTGGTTTACCTATTGGCTTTACGGTGTTGTTTCACAACCACAACGAAGCAAACGATTTGTGCAAAAATGAGCAGGGAAAACAGGGAAAAATGAATAACGGGGATAGAATATTTGAGTTCTATAAAAATGGCGATTTTGGGGATTTGGGTTAAAAGAACGGAAACAAGAACAACGTGAATGAAACCATCGATAAAAAGGTTATGTTTTGATAAAAGTATCCGAATCATCTCTAAAACCAATAACGCAATGGAAAGAATAGGGACAAACCAATTGGTTTGGTTATACCTCATCCGGATCCAACCGTAATATAAAAGGCATAAAGCGATATTCAGGCAGGATATGGTTATGAGTACCTTCTTCACGGTTATGGCCACTCCTTCATCCATATATATGGTGTTAAACTCCAATTAAATTCATACTCAAAGTGTCCACGGCAATCGGTAGCCCTCCGGTGTTGACCGACAATTCCTGGCGGGGACAAGGCGAAAGCAATCGATATCATCGTGACCGCTGTAACGGTATGAGACATATGCCCGATATGCCGCCTGGTCATGCGCTACGCCGGATCGGAGGCCTCTTCCGTCAAAAACACGTCGTTGCCGGTCATCTCATACAGGACGTCGCAATGTTTTTGAAAGTCCGCGAATCCATTGAGCCGATAGGTGCGCTTGATCCCTTTATACTTTTGGAATTCCAGCAGTACAGACTTTTCCGATGCGTCATAAGGATAGACCTTGAGGACGACCTCCTCGGGGACGGTGATAACGATGGGTTCAAGTTCCGGGTCGATTTTGCCAAAATACCAGCTGCGTTTTGGGGCAGTGAATAGTCCGGCATAGTTTCCGTATACCCGTGCACTCCCCCAATGAATGGTGACGTCCTTATAGGAGATGATGAGATCGTCGTGGGTTGGCCAAGCCATTTCTTGCGAGGTCAATTCAAGAAAGCTTCTTTTTTCATAAGAAGTGCCGACGGAAATCAAAACGGTGAGCAGGATTGCCAACCACCACAAGGAGTTCAGAACGATCCTTTTTCGCGTCATGACCCTCTCTCCTATCGCGTCATGTCCTCAATTTGACCCGGGAAAATTCGCCGCGCGCCGCCATATATATCCGTGTTAAAATTCAAAAATAAAAAATATACACAATGTTATTGTACAAAAAACAAATAATCTAGTCAATATTTATTTTTTATACAAAATACAATATACTCAGTATTTGGAATAATCTCGACAATTATTATAAATAATTGGAACAATTAAACAATATAAATGCAATGTTTTTGTTAAAATAGATATCTTAAAATAAAATCATAGGCAACCATATGGATTGTACCGCGGGCCTATATCCGTGTAAATTTTTCCTTCTAGGCTGCGGTTCTATATGGTGTATTGCCATTGTATGACCGTTAAAATGGCCACACAACGACCAATTTATCAATTCCCCAAAAATAAAACCGCCCCAAAAAGGAATCAAGCCGTTTTTAATGGAGATGAAAGGCAAAAAAGAATTTCCGCAAAAACGATGTTGTAAATCCTCCCATTATGGCGGCGCAATCCTCCGCATAAGCCTTCGGATCGAATTCTTCCGCTGCCGGCGGGCGGCCAGCATTCCCTCTTTTTCCGTCTCCGCCGGCGGAGCGCCGCGCGGCTGCTCCGGCCTTTTGGCATGGGCCGGAGCAGGATGGGTTATACGCGGTTGTTCAGAATAAAATCTTCCACGATTTTGCTGTCGATGAAGGGCATGATCGGGGCCAATCCGGCCACTCCGTCTTTTTCCAGCGCGTCTTTCGCCATGCGGTTGAGCGCCTCCGTGCTGATAAACGGGGCCAGAGGCACAATCGCCGGGATCCCATTTTCACGATACGCTATGTCGGCGTATTGATCGATTTTTTCCGCGTTTAGAAAGGGCGCCAACGGGGCGAAAGACGCGAAATTACGGGTTTTCTCATACGCTATGTCGGCCATACGGTCCAGCAAACAGCCGCTGAGAAAAGGGGCAATGCACGCCAGCTGTCCCAAGTCGCCGGATGGTTCGACCGCTTCCGCGGCGATTTCATCCAGTACGGAGGTGCTGACAAACGGCGCAATGGCCACAATGGCGCATAGCGACGACTTTTCCGCAAACAGGTTTCGAGCAAAACGGTCGAGAAAGCCCTGGCTCAAAAATGGGGCGACCGAAGCTACGCTGTCGGCGTCCAGACGGTTCGTATCCGTCTGATCAATCAAATTTTCCACCTGTTCATCGTGTAAAATCGGGGCGATCTCTTGAATATCCTCCATACCGATCCCCGAGATCGGCCGATTTTCCAACAGGCTTTTGGTCATATGGCCAACCCGGGAATTGCCCAGAATCTCGTCGATGGGAACGTCAAACAGCGCCGATAATTCGCCGAGTTTGGCAATGTCCGGCATGCTGACCCCTCTCTCCCAATTGGAGATTGCCTGAAAACTGATCCCCAGCCGATCCGCCATTTCCATCTGTGTCATTCCGGCCGATTTTCTCAATTTGGAAATCCGTATACCCACTCGTTTCATATCCAACATACTGCTCTCCTCCTGCCAATTTTTGGGACCGCTTCGCTTCCTTCCAAACAAAAGACGCACACCCCTTTTTCTTTTGGTGTCTCCATTTTAGCATGAATGGCGGCGCGGATACAGCAAGCGGCGGTTGAAATGGGAGCCGTTCTTTTTCAAGCCGTGCTGGAATCCAGTAACGTGGACACCGATTCCATTGGAGCTCCCACGCCGGTGCATAATCAAAACGCCGACCGGATGCCGGGGAGGATGAGGGAGATGGAGCCGTTCTGTCTCAACCATGGGTTGAAAAGCCGTCGGAATAGTGAAAGCCTGCGGTGGCTGTGATGCTGGAATTGCCGTGTGGGCCGGATGGGGCTCCTCTTATCTGGTTCCTTATTTTACAGAATTTTAACCTATTTCTAACTTTATGGCCAAATGCCTTTGACAAAATGTCGGGTTTTTTATATAATACCATATCAAAAGAAAACCGACGGCCGGATGGAAGGCGCCGGGCGGACAAAGGAGAGGATGCGGGCATGGAAACCAAAACAGGGAGAAGGCCGGGAGGCGCCGGATTCCGAAGAGGGTTGGGAATCCTGTTTGCCGCCGCGTTGATCTTGACGGGACTGGGGCTGGACGGGGATGCCATACGGGTGCAAGGGGAATCGGCCTCTCAGACGGGCGAAACCTCCGCCCCTCTGCCGGACGTCTCGGAATCCGTGAAGGATCTGTATGCGGCCGAAACGGGGATCGTCTCGGCGCCGACGGTTGTCCAGAAAATCGACTCCAAGGCCAAACTGGACGCGTTGGACACGGATGGAAAGCGCACCCAGGTCGCCTGGTTTGCCCTGGCGGACAAGGACCTGAACGTGAAGGTGGACAACACCTCCTACACGATGGCGGAGATCCTGGACGCCTGCGGCGGCAAGGTGCTGCCGCTGTTTGAGACCGCGGATACCGAGACGGCGGAGGCGTTCGCATCCTATATGGCGGAGAATGGGGAATACGACGGCATCCTGGCTTCGGGTCAGACCGAGGCGCTCGCGGCGGCGTGGGAGACCAACAGCGCGCTGCGGTATGCGTATCTGGCCGGAGAGATCACGGAGGAAAACACCGTGGCGAAGGTTGCCCGCGATACCCATACGGGCGGCGCGACGATCGCGATCCTTCAGCCGAACGACGCGCTCGACCGGGCGGCGGCGGAATACCTGCAGCTTCGCGGGATCGCCGCATGGCTGGATTCCGGTAAAGGTACCGATGAACACAACGTCCGCGCCGCAGTGGACTGCGGGGCGAACGGGGTGACGGTGAAAGACTTTGCCGAGGCGTATGCCCTGTATGAAATGGTGAAGGAGTCGGATACCGTCTGCATCCGCAAGACCTTTATCGTGGGACACCGCGGCCTGCCCAACAAGGCGCCGGAGAACTCCAAAGAAGGGTATCTGGAAGCTGTCGAAGCGGGAGCCGACGCCATCGAGTGCGACGTGAATATCACCAAGGACGGTGTGCTGGTCTCCAACCACAACGGTTCGGTGAACGGCTACACCACCGACGAGTCGGCGGCTGGGGCGATTTCCAGCTTTACCTGGGAAGAACTCAGCCAGTTCACCTTAAAGCCGGTGGGGGAGTATCGGGAGTCGCAGTTCTGCAAAATGGAGTGGTATTTCCAGATCCTCAAAGACAATCCGTCGGTAGTGGGGTACGTGGAACTGAAGGATGGCAGCGAAACCGTTGTGCAAAAGACAGTGGAACTGATCGAGGAAATGGGCGTCGAGGACCAGGTGTTCGTCATCAGCTTCAGCGACAGCGCGCTGAAACTGGTCCGGAAGTACGCGCCGTATCTGGGGACGGGGCGTCTGGCGTCCGGAACCTATGACAGCGGCAAAAGCATGGAAAGCAATTTGGTCGCGCTGATGAAGGCGGTTGGCGCTTCGGCCGCCACCCCGGATTACGGCTATGGGGATTTCAGCGCGGACATGATCGAGGCGGGCCGCCATCGGGGCCTCCTGTTCCAGAACTGGACGGTGAACTCGATGAGCGACATTGCGAGTCTGCATCTTAAGGGCGTGGACTGCGTCACCACCGATTTTTCCAGCTTTTCGCAGAATAAAGAGCTTCTGGATTATCAAGACGTGACGGCGGCGGGCCTCTTCGGCGAAGAGGAGCCTCAGCCGACCGATCCGGACGACCCCCAAGGGGGATCGTCATCCGACGTGACGGATTCTCCGGACACCGGTGTAGACACCCAGGCTCTGTTTGCCGCGATGGGAATTGGGATGGCGGCTGTCCTGGTTCTGTTCCGGTTTTCCAGAAAGAAAAGGGCGTAAAGGTCTGTATCCCGGAACAGGGATAACGGTATATCATCTCTAAAAGAGGCGGAGCGCCATACGCTCCGCCTCTTTTTATGGTGTGCTGTCAGCCCGCCCAGGCAACGGCCTGGGGCACGCGTCTGGCATGCGGGCCGCGCTTGATGGCCCGCAAGGCTTTTTTGGGGGTGAGGGGTCGAATTGACCGCCGCCTCGCTGCGGGGAAACAAAAAGGCGGTGCCGCGTCCTATAGGACGCGGCATGCGGGCCGCGATGGATGGCCCGCAAGGCTTTTTGCAGGGGGATGGGGCCTCAAAGCCCCATCCCCTTTTAGTCCCAGAATAAATTGGTCGAGAGATACCGCTCGCCCGTGTCCGGCATCACGGCCACGATGGTTTTTCCCCGGTTTTCGGCCCGCCGGGCGAGCGCCGTTGCGGCAAAAAGGGCTGCGCCGGAGGACATGCCCAGCAGCAGGGCCTCATCCCCGGCGATTTTTCGGCAGGCCCCATAGGCTTCGTCGCTGCGCACAGGGATCACCTCGTCGTACACCTCGGTGTTGAGGACGGGCGGGCGGAATCCCGCGCCGAGACCCGCCAGACCATGGGGACCCGATTTGCCGCCCGAGAGGACCGGCGAATCCGCCGGTTCCACCGCCACAACCCGGACGGCGGGATTGTGAGCTTTCAGGACCTCTCCCACGCCGGTGAGGGTGCCGCCCGTACCCACCCCGGCCACGAAAATATCCACCTGGCCTTCGGTGTCCCTCAGAATTTCCTGAGCGGTTGTCTGACGGTGTGCCTCGGGATTCGCCGGGTTGCGAAATTGGTCCGGCAGATAAGCGCCGGGCCGCTCTTTTGCCAGGCCGTCCGCCTTGTCGATGGCGCCCTGCATCCCGAGCCGCGCCGGTGTCAGCACCAATTCGGCGCCCAAAGCGCGCAGCAGGTTGCGCCGTTCCAGATTCACATTGTCCGGCATGGTCAGAACGACCCGGTAGCCTTTGGCAGCCCCCACAAACGCCAGACCGATCCCCGCGCTGCCGCTCGTCGGCTCGATGATGGTGCCGCCGGGAGACAGCAGGCCCCGGCGCTCGGCGTCCTCCACCAGCGCCAGTGCGACCCGATCCTTGGAGGAACGCAGAGGATTGAAGCATTCCAGCTTGAGCAGCAGACGTGCAGTGCAGCCCTCCCTCTGGTTATAGCGGGCCGGTTCGAGCAGGGGGGTATTGCCGATGAGTTCGGTCAGGGAGCGGGGAATCGGCGGCATAGGCGGTCCTTCCTTCCAAAACGTCTTGGGACAGGTGTCCCAAACCA
>USDZ01000088.1 GCA_900553525.1 uncultured Oscillospiraceae bacterium | reverse complement strand
CTCCTGTTCAAGCCGGTCAAATGCAGCGGCGACCGAAGCGTGCTCCACCGCCGAGGTCACGGCGTGCCGGCCCTGCCGGATACGGGCGGCCGCGCCGCCCAAAATCGCCAGGTTGTTGCTCTCGGTCCCACCCGAAGTGAAGACAAGGCGGGCGGGATCCGCCCCGATCAAGCGGCCCACCGCCTCTCTGGCGGCAGAAAGCTCCTTTTCCGCCTCAACCCCCAGCGTGTGCAGGGAGGATGGGTTGCCAAAACACCCGGTCATCATCCGCACCGCCGCCTCTACGGCCTGTGGGCAGACGGGCGTGGTGGCGCTGTTGTCGAGATAAGCCTGGTGCATCCTTCCTCCCTCCCGCCGGACAACAAAAAAAGTCGTCTTTTTTATCAATTATACATCATTTTCTGCAAAGTTACAACCGCCAGTCTTCCCCCCTGCGGCCAAACAGAATAGGAGGACATACGAAGACGGGGTTTCAAGGGGCCTGTCCTTATATCCATTCGTATCATGCCGGCTCCAGGGCGGCCCATGCCCACCGTTTACGGGATAGAGGCCGTCTCATCCAGAGTATTCACTCGGATATTCTCCTCGTCGAACACATACCCATCCGGAAAGCTTCTGCCGATTTCCGTGGCGGCGTTTTCCGGGGTAAGGGCCATTCCGTTGTATTCGATATCGTCAAAATACAGATCTTCCAACACAAAATCCGTCAACGGGCCTTCATCTTCGTTGGTGATGATCAGATCGATAGAATGATCGAACACGGCCTCGTTCAACACGACCTCTTTCGCTTTGATGGAGCGGAAGAAAATATCGTGGATATGACCGCCGTTATGCATCATCACGGTAATAACCGGGCAGTGGGAAACATAGATCTCGATATCCTGAAAATAGAGATGATGGTCCTGTACAGCGGGATCCTTACCGTCCATAGACACCGTCACGCATCCGAGATGCTGGGACCAGTCCGCCAGCGCGTATCCGACGCTGTTGTTGCGCCAGATCACCCCGCTTTGATCGAAATTCGACTCATAGACGGCGCCGTAAGCGATGCCCTTGTCCGTCCACACGGCGTTGTTTTCGAACACCACGTTTTTCGTTCTCACGGAGCCCGCCGAGGTGGATTTGACCTCCATGGCATCGTCGCCTGTGCGGACAAAACAGCCGCTGACGCGCACATCGGCACAATCGGACAACAGCACACCGTCGGAAAAGGTCCGATACCCCAACAGCAGCAAATCCCGGATCTCCACCGATTCACAATTGGTAAAACAGCAGGTCCAGTTGCAGGAATTCAGCACGGTGAGCCCCGCAAACTGCAGGTTTTTCACCCCGCCAAAGGCCAGAATAACACCCGTTCCGGCCTTCACTTCCCGGAAGGATAGATCCAGTGCGGCATGGCCGATGATTTTTACGTTGTTTCTGCCTTCGGCACGGATGATGCTCCCGGCGGCGGGCGTGCCGTCTTCGTTCAAAGTCAGAGGCTTGGCGATCAGCAGGGTGCCCGGTTCAAAATACACCGTGACGTTGTCGGCAAGAATGTCGATGCAGTCGATGGTGTATTCGCCCTTTTTAAAGTAGTATAAAGTGTTTGATTCGGCGAGCTGAAGGTCGGCCTTGCGGTATTCACCCGGCTCGAAAGTGTGCACGGCATAGCCCTCGTCCCCCACCTCCTCCGGCGGCTTTATCATAAGGGTCAGCGGCAGCGACGACCCGTCGTCGTAGGTAGACTTATCAAAGGTAAAAGTATAGGAGCCATAGTCCGCAATCGATGCCGTCACCGTGTTCCCGTCAGCCCTGGCCGTCACACCGGCACTTTCGGGCAGCACGATGGGATTCTGCCTTTTGGCATCAGTGATGATCTCCACGTTCAGCAGAAAATCGCCCTTGTCGCCAGATTCTTGCACTTCCACATAAGCGAAGGAATGGGGCCCGCGGGCCGTACGCGCCATATACACGGGAATCGTCTCTCCGTTGATCTTCAATTCAAAGTAGGGAGAACATACAATACCCTGAACAAGGCAGGCGCTGTCGGCAGTTTCTTCCTCCCACATTGAGAGGAGACCGCTGTCAACGGTGTAATCGGTAAAATGGATCCCCTCCGTGGTTCCGCTTCCCGCCGCGGCGGAGTCCCCGCTGGAGGACGGCGATTCCGAAGACCCGGAGGGCTGGGAATGACATGCGGAAAAACTCACCGTCAATATTCCTGCCATAAACAACATCCCCATCCTTGAAAAACGGCCCATAATAGATTCCTCCCTATCTCTATGTCTCCGAACCTAGACTACACCACCGAACCGTACCTGTCAAGTTGTGGAATATTGTTTTGGGCCATCCCTTTTCGCCCCACCTCTCAAGCACGGATAAAGAAATCAGGACAAGTCCCCCGGGATACAGTGGATCCCGGGGGACTTGTCCTGAGAAAAGCATGGATATTGAATGTGAATATTTTGCCCATCATTTTTTCAGCAAAAATAGAATTATGTCAGACATAATTAATTTGATTTTTTTCTGAAAAATATGACTGGATCTGGGGAGGAACAGGAAAGCCGGCGCCAGGCTGCGCCGAAAAAGGGAAAGAAATCGGTTCGGTCAGGTATGGGTAGATGCCGGAACTCATTTCGGATCAACCACTATGGTATGCTTCACGCCATCTTCCAAAATCCGACTGATGACGTAATTTCTGGAACGCCCAGAAATATGCGCTTTCTCGTCCAACTTCTCAACAAGCGAACGTTTGATCCGGATCGAGAAAGTACAGAAACCATCGTCACCTCTGAGATTCACGTGTTTGGCTTCGATTTCCGTTTTCACGAAATCACCCCCTTCGCTCCCGGATTCCAACTGGATCTATGACAAATCCATGCCTTTTCCCGGGACTGAACCCCTCCTTTTCCTACATCCTCGCCAATAGTATAAATTGACAGAAGTCTTTGTTATATGTTATAGTTATTAACACAACCTTTTTGGGGTAAAATGACTCAGCAGAACTCGGGGGGAGGTGAAACCATGTTGCTTGCCAACAATTTGAAAGCGCTTCGAAAAAGAAATGGGTATACACAGGGACAAGTCTCTCTATTGCTTGAAATTAACCGTTCTACCTATGCTTACTATGAATTGGGGAAAACCCGCCCGAAAATCTCGACACTCCAGGCACTCTCATCTTTATATGGCGTCACAATCGATCAATTGCTCAATGACGACTTTGATAAATGACATGTGTAAAATTCTCTCATATATGCGCCTGGTATACAACTAACCTAGACGGTCATACTATTTCCGCGGGCGCGTCCGCGGAAAGGGATAACGGGAATATGAAGCCTCTCATTCGCCTCGAAGATGTGCAAAAGACGTATCCAACCAGCGCGGGAACGGTATACGCGCTCCGCCGTATCTCCCTCACCGTCGGGAAAGGGGAATTTCTGGCGGTCGTCGGCCAATCTGGTTCAGGGAAATCCACTTTGATGAACATTTTGGGGTGTCTCGACACCCCTACGTCCGGACGGTACTGGCTAGAGGATCGCGATGTTTCTCGCCTCAGCGACGATGAGCAATCGTCGATCCGAGGGCGCACCATAGGATTCGTATTTCAAGGTTTCCACCTGATTCCCAGCCTTGATGCCCTTGAAAATGTAGAACTGCCTCTGCTGTATCGGGGAATGGGACGGGAGGAACGCCGCCGTTTGGCACGGGAGAGCCTGGAACAAGTGGGTCTGGGCCGCCGCCTGCACCACCGGCCGGGAGAAATGTCGGGCGGGCAGCAGCAGCGTGTGGCTATCGCCCGCGCCATTGCCGCGAAGCCGCCGGTGATTCTGGCGGATGAACCCACCGGCAATCTGGACAGCCGCTCCGGCCACGAAGTCATGGACCTGCTCCATGCCCTGCACCGGGACGGACGTACCGTGGTCCTGATTACCCACGATGCGGCGATCGCCTCGGAGGCGGACCGGCGGATCTGTATTCATGACGGAGAACTGTTAAATGTTTAACAAATTTATAAATCTATTTGTATCCTCCTCGGTCGAAGCGCATTTTGACTGACAAATTAGCGGTTGACCGCGGTGGTTTTTTTTAAATTTTTTTGAATCCTCTTGTGTGGGATGGCAAAACCGTATATATTTTGTAATAGAGAGGCATTCTACATTTTTTACAGAAAAAGAGGAGGGTTCATATGACAGTTCGTCGTATCCTGCCGGATATCCTAACGGCGCACTGGCTCTTTCTTTGGCGGCCTGCGGCGGTGTCCCCCGTTATTTAAATGGAACTGCATCCGGAGAAATCGCGTCTGCGGACAGTTCCGTACCCGATTCCCCCAGCGCCTTTGAGGTTCTTCAGACGGCGAATGATACCATGGGCCGCGTACAGGGCTTGGACATGGAGATTGGCTTCATCTTTCGGCAGGCGATGAGCGGCAGGGTGGTCGAGTCCGGGCTCGACGGCCGCCTCACGCTGGAAGACGAATCCCATTTCCGTCTCGACGCCGTCCAGACGGCTCTCGGACAGGAAGTCCCGCTTCTTTTATATGCGGACGGGGAGTATCTCTACCTCGATGCCTCGGGCAGGAAATCCAAGCTGCCCTTCGGGGATATGGCGGACGGTTTGTTGGACGGAGAGACCCCGGAGTTGAAAGAAGACGATTTTTCTGGGCTGGAACTGTCTGAAGAGGGGGATCTGCACGTTATCACCGGTGAACTGGATACGGCCCAGGCCGGAGAACTTATGAAGAAGCTGTTCGGTTCAGGCTGGATGAGTTCCCCTGACGGCCTCGACCAAACGGAAGAAGGCCCGGACATGGCATTCCAGGCGAAGGCTTTGAACATCACGGTCAAGGTGGGGCAGGATAACCTCATCCGGGAGATGACCGCCAGCCTCTCTATGGCTTATGCCGCCGAACTCCCGGCTGGTTCAAATGTGGAGTCTATCACGCAAACCGAAGTCACCTTCGACATTTCCGCGACGATGCAGGTGCAAAATCCGGGTGCGCCAGTCACAGTGACTCCGCCTGAGGACCTGGACGCATATGAGGACCAGACGGCGGCAGCCGGCTATGCCGCCTAACCGGTCTGTTCCTGGAAACAGAACTTTAAATCAAAAAAAGCCGAAAAAAGAGCGAGCGCAACCGGCTGCGCCGCACGCTGAGATATAATCTCTGGAACACAATAGAAGAAACGGCCTGAAAGCAACCACTTTCAGGCCGTTTCTTGCAGACAAAAGCCCACCGGCAGCGGAGAAAGATGCCCAGCACGTAAGGCGTCGCGTTGTACGCTTTTTTCTGCTTTCCCGATGGAAAACATTACAAGTCTGTATCCAAAGATTACAGGCTTGTTCTTGCATTTCATCCGTCGGTTTTGTTATACTCATTAAAGAATCTCCGTGTCATGAAGGAGTCGTTACCCATGCCCACTTATCAGCACAAAAAAAAGAAAAAGGACCGGGCCAGCAGCGTGATGGTTTTCCTGCTGGTTTTCGTCTTGTTTCTTGCTATTTTTGGCGGCGTATGCCTGTGGGCGGTCATTCAGAATCGCCGGCCTGCGTCTGCGGCATCTTCCGGCTCGTCGGAAGATGCCGGGCCCCAGTTCACAGAGGCGGACGTGCGATGGCTTTTCGTCGCCGCACAGGATGGCGATGAGCCGCGCGGCTTTGTCGCTGTTCGAGCCGATCCCGGGGCAGGGCGGATTCACGCCGTCGCCGTGCCGAGGGAAACCGAAGTGGCCGACGGTACTGCCTTAACCCGATTGGACGCCCTTTTTCAAAAGGGCGGCGTGACCGCTGCACAGGATGCCGTGGAAGATCTGCTCGGCGTCACTTTCAGCCATTATGTGTCCATGACCTACGCCAATGTGGAAAAGCTGCTGCAGTATTTTGATTCCAGTCTGCAGTTCACTCTGACCGAGGACTTGGATTACCGAGAGGGGAACTACTTTATCAAAATGAGCAGTGGTCGGTACACTCTAACGCCTAAACAAGCGGTGGACATCCTCCGATATCCGAACTGGCAGCACAAGGGACTCCAGCAGCAGGCCGATATTCACGCCGAAATTCTGGCCGCGCTGGTCAATCAGTATATGACGACGGCAAGAGCGGATAAATTGGAGGCGGATTTTAGCAAAATCGCGGACTTGGCCAAGACCGATATCCGAATTTCCCATTTCACCGGGTATCAGGAAAGCCTGCACGCTCTGGCGGCGGCAAACAACGGGGATGTTTGCACGGCGGTGTCCCTGGAAGGCCGCTATGTAGGCAGCGGCGACGATAAGCGTTTCGCTGCGGACGGCGCGGCCGAACAACTTCGCGGACTATTTGGCGAAACGCACTGAAAACGCCGGGGCCAGGGCCGCATTTTCGGCGGGAAAATCCGCCGGTTTCCGTATTTTCCGGCGCTGTTATATGGTACAATAAAGAAGGCGGCATAAAACCGCCGAGGCTGCTTAGAGGGAGCAGGAGGAACAAGTGTTGAAGAGGCTGTTGACCGCACTATGCTGCGCGGCATGCATGGCTCTGGCGGGGTGTTCGTTCATCTGGCCGGACACCGGTTCGTCCCAGACGGGTTCGGACACATTCACCGCGCCGGTCGATCAGTTGCGCGAGTATCAGGATAAATGGTGTTACCAACGCCTGGACGGCAGACTGCAAAAAGCGTATTCCGCTGTGTATGCGGCGGTGGTGAAGAGCTTTTCGGTGGATGAAACCGTGACGATCACCGACACGGACAAGGGGGAGAAACGGGAATACCGAGGGGTACAGGTTGCGCTTCCCGAACCGCTGCTGGGTGAGGCGGAAGCCAAAAAACTCTATGCCGCTTTCACCAGGGACAACCCTCAGTTTTTCTTTATCGGTAACGTGTATGGTTTTGACGGGCATCAGACGGGCGGCGCCAGCCGGTTTACCACCTTCAAGCTGACGTATGTCATGGATGCGGCCGAACGCAGGGAAGCCCGGATCGAACTGAACGCGGTGGCCGACGAGATGGCCGATACCGTGCCGGAAAACGCCACGGCGTTTGAGACAGAACTGGCACTCCACGATGCACTGGCCGCCCGCTGCCGTTATGACACCGCCGCCGCCGAAGCGCCTTCGCCCGCGGAAATCGATCCGTATGCCTTCTCGGCTTATGGGGCCATCGTTCAGGGGGAAGCTGTTTGCGAAGGGTATGCC
>USDZ01000087.1 GCA_900553525.1 uncultured Oscillospiraceae bacterium | reverse complement strand
AAACTCGCTGCTTTCTTTGCTTCCCTGACTGTACAAGATGTTTGACAATCCTACATTATTTTATTTCAAGATTTAATTGACTATATAATAGAAAGGGGAAATTGACATGACAGGAATTCTGTTAATTCTGGCCTTGGCCGTGACGGTGGAGGCCGTTGTGGAATATGTCAAGAGCATTATCAAGATGGTGACGGATAAGGACGTGAAAACCCTTATCACCCAACTTGCAGCGCTGGCAGTGTCTATCCTGCTGTGCTTTGCGGCCGGCGCGGACTTGTATGCCGCCCTTGGGCTTACCTTTGGCGTTCCCGGCGTCGGGATCGTGCTGACCGGGATATTCGGCAGCCGCGGCGCCAACTATGTAAGCGATCTGGTTAGCAAGCTGCGGAACATCGGAGGAGAAACGTAATGCCCACGAGCAGTATATACCATGATGTTGTCATTGACAGCGATGAGGCAGCGGAAAAACTGCTGGAGGCTCTGGAACAGTCTCGGGAATGGGCCGAGAAGAGCCAAGACGATCAATAACAGTAAGCCGGGGGCATCCTTAAAGGATGTCCCCGGTTTTTGTTCTCGCTCTGACTACTTTTTGACTACCACGATCCATATTTTCATGCCTTTTAAAAAATTAAAAACCTAGGAAATAAGCCATTTTTAATGATATAGATAGTTATAAAAACACTAAAAATTGGACTTTTAATCAGGGTGTCCGGGGTTCAAATCCCCGATGGTTCACCAATAAAAAACCGCATGAAATAGCCGCTTTTAGGTTATTCCATGCGGTTCTCTTTTTGCTTAATTTTTAGTCTGATCACTTTTTGACTATTTTTACATCCCGTAAACCGGTCCGTCGCAAAAGGGCTAGCAAGTGCTAGGCCCTTTTGCGTTGATGTTGATATGGTAAAATAAGAAGGGGAAAGGAAGATACTGGAAAGAGTGAAGCTGGATAGAGAGATACTGGACACGATGGATACGGAAAGTCTGGTACCGGCGGGACATCTGCTGAGGAAAATCGATGTGGTGGTGGATTATAACCATATTTATGATATGATGGAGTCCCTGCATTGCGAAGATATATTGTCGCGTCTTTTTCTTCTATATCGATAAGCCAGCAAGTAATGAGTTGAAGAAAAATAAACAGGGTCAAACTACATATAAAAGTTTTTTGTTTAGATGAGAGTTCCTCGGCTCTCCTCCGTCTAATAAATGAAGGGATAGATATCCTTTGGAAAGGAGAAAATCAATGGATAACGGTGCAAGTAACTACCGCCGTTTCCTTGATGGTGATGAGAACGGCATTGTTGAGATAATTAAGGAATATAAAGATGGTTTGCTTCTTTATCTGAACGGGTTTGTCAGGAATCTTTATATTGCAGAAGAAATAGTAGAAGAAACTTTTGTAAAGCTCGTCGTAAAAAAACCGAACTTTTCTAAAAAAAGCGCTTTCAAGACATGGCTATATGCGATCGGGCGAAATATAGCGATTGATTATTTAAGGCACAATTCTAAAATGTCTGAGGATTCGATAGAGGACTATCAGAACATGCAACGTGATGAAGAAAGTCTCGAGCAATCCTACATACGGGAGGAACAAAAAATTATGGTTCATAGGGCCTTGAAAAAGCTGAAACCCGAATATCATCAAGTGCTTTATTTGGTTTATTTCGAGGGCCTCGATAACACACAAACTGCAGCCGTGATGAAAAAGAACAACCGTCAAATTGAAAACCTTGTTTATCGTGCAAAGATGTCGCTGAAATTGGAGCTTGATAAGGAGGGCTTTCACTATGAAGAATTACAAGGAAATGGCAGACAGCGTTTTTAAACGCAGTCGTAAAATTCTAGCAGAAAGAGCAAGAAAGAAGAGCTTTATTCAAAGGGTATCAGCCACCGTGTTCTGCTGCTGTCTTGTCGTTCTGCTTGGAGTTGGAGTTTGGAAAAGCGGCGTATTCAATCAACCGCCATTGATAATATCGACTGGCGACGACTCAAGCATTAATTTAAATAATTCCACAAGCACAAGTGATACTCCTAATCTTCCAACAGAGTCGGATAAAACCGAATTGCAGGAAAGCGAACAGTCTAACCTCCATGAAAACAGCGAATCAAAGAATCCAGACCTGTCAAGCGGTGACGCTTCACAAGACGGGCCGCCTGATGGGGATACCCCAAATGCAGTATACCGTACCCTCTCCACAACTTATGAAGAAGCAAAACGGTTATTTGGATACCCCATTGTCGAATGTACAGAGGAGGATTTTTTAGGGTATGAACTTGCTATTATATCGTCAAACGGAGATATTCATGACGGCAACGCTCGTTATTTGTCTGTCATTTATCTCTTTGAAAGCGGAGAAATTACGATTACCGATCAAAACATACTGTGTACAGGCGCCATGCTTGCTTACGATCAATATCCGTCGGAAAAATACAATGGCTTTACTTTTCGGATTGATTACGCCAGCAATAGAATCTATCTCCCGCTTCAAGACGGCCTTATTTTGGTCGCTCACTTCAGCGATAAGCAATTGATCGAAACATTCGATTTAATGTTGTCCATTATGCTCTAGTAGACACATGACGCGGTGATGACTGAATTAAAGAAATCAAGGGAAATTATCGAATCAATGAATTGATTGAAAATGGAGTCTATTTCGTTATATCGGTGATGGACGGTCATAGACCGCCCACAGTAAAACAAATGGAGTGCGAACACAGGGGGAATCGCTGATCTGCTTACCCCTTTTGTGTTTCCCGCAAGCTGCGGGAAAAGGCGCCTGCGGACAAGAGAGAGCCGCAAGCGCCTTTTTTGTTGTGTGTCCATATCTGTTATACTATGAGTCTACCCCGTTTAGCAGGTTGGCCAAAGTGAAAGAGGATTTACCTACGAACAGATGGGGCTGCGGATATATACTCATGATTGGAAGGGCCTTATATCGACAGATTTCTGACCTTATCCGCCACAATATAGCCGTCCCGGACCGGAAACTCCCGCCCGGCATTATCCCCGGAGATAAACCGTCCCCCGATCAATTCGGTCCGGTGGTTTTCCGAAAGGTAGATGCATTCGTATCCGTAAAAAGCCCGCAGGATGCGATCCGCCTGTTCCGCTTCCATCTCGGGGGTAATGGTCCAATCTGCGGCGGTGGGAGCCGGCCAGTAATCCCCCTCGCCCTGCGGCTGCGCATTTTTTAACAGGACGGGGAGATTCGTCACCAGACGGTGTACCATGTCCGGTATTCGGGCATATACTTTGTCCATATACGTTTGATGGTTTTCTTTTGGGTTTAAGGGAAACCGTTCCTGGATCAAAATATCCCCGGTGTCGAAGTCCCGGTCCATCTTGTGTGCAGTAATACCGCCGACAGACAGTCCTCTTAAAATGATGATCGGCATGGGCCACGATCCCCTTCCGACCGGGAGAGAGGAAGGGTGAAAGTTGACCATGGGCAGCGTTTCGGAAACCGGTACTCTATAGTAATATCCCGCGCAGACCAGCATCTCACAGCCGTCCTCCTGCAAATGGGCGATGTCTCCAGCGGTAATCCGCTCCATCGTATAAGGAATGTTGTGGATACGGGCTGTCTCCATGACGGCGGTGTTAAATTCTGTCACATTGTCGGTGGGACAGGTAAAGATTTTCTGGATAGTGCATCCCTCGCGCAGCAAAGCGTGAAGGACAGGGATCAGCAGATCAATCCCCAAATAGGCAATCTTCATTTTATCTTTATCTCCTCTTTCTCCACATTTCCATGCATTTCCTTGACCCTGCCGTTCCCACTCCTGTCCAATAAGCCTCGGTTCGGGTGTGTACCCCGACCGAGGCCTATTGAGAGATCAGAACATAGGAATCGCGTTTTCACCGAACGTATCGATGATGAACTGGCGAACGGTATCGGATTGCAAAGCCTCCACTAAGGCCTGGGTCTTAGCGGTGGATTCTTGGCCCTCCTTAACGGCGACGATATTGCCGTATTTGGTGGAAGAGTCTTCTTTTACTAGAAGTTTGTCGGTAATCCCCGCGGAAATCGCATAATTGCCGTTGGCAACGGCAAAGTCGACGTCCTCGAGAGTACGCGGAACTTGAGCAGCCTCGGTTTCGATAATTTCGAGATGATATGGATTTTCCTCCAGATCGTTTTTGGTTGCGGTGAGGCCGGAGCCTTCTTTGAGTTTAATCAGGCCGAGTTTTTCCAGTATCTGCAGGGCGCGAGCTTCATTGGTGGTGTCGCTGGGAACGGCAATCTTGGCCCCGTCCGGGATGGCGTCCAGCGAGGCGCTTTTGCCGGCGTAAACCCCCATGGGTTCGTAGTGGATGTTGGCTACCGCCACCAGATGGGTGCCGTTTTCCTGGTTGAAATCCAAGAGGTATGGTTCATGCTGAAAGAAATTGGCGTCCAGGTTTCCCTCTTCCAGGGCTTTATTGGGCAGTACATAATCGGAAAATTCCGTGATCACCAGCGTATATCCCTTTTCGTTGAGCAGAGGCTCGGCGGCCTTCAGGATCCGTGCATGAGGATCGGGAGAAGCGCCGACTCGGATGGTTTTATCATCCGATTTGCCCCCGCAGGCGGACAGGGATATCAGCAGTAGAGAAGCGGCAAAAATGGAGAGGAGACGGATTGGTTTTTTCATATTAAAACCTTCTTTCATATAATAGGCTAATTTTTTCGTTTATCAATGGTGTTGGCCAATAGGCCGAATCCGAATTGAATGAGCTGCACGATGATTACGAGCAGAATAATCGTAACGATCATCACATCCTGCTGATATCGCTGATAACCATAGCGGACGGCGATATCGCCCAGGCCGCCGCCGCCGACCGTGCCCGCCATGGCGGAATAGCCGATCAGGGTAATGGTGGAGATAGAGGTACCTCGAAACAGAGATGGAATGGATTCGGGAAGCAAGACTTTCCACACGATCTGCCATCCGGTAGCGCCCATGGCGCTTGCAGCCTCCACCACCCCGGGGTCCACTTCTTTAAGAGAGGTCTCCACCATACGGGCTACAAAAGGCGCAGCGCCGATAACCAGGGGGACGATAGCAGCCGTCGGTCCAATGGAGGTGCCGGTAATCATTCGGGTAAAAGGGATAAGGGCGACGATCAGGATAATAAAGGGAATGGAGCGGCCGATATTAATTATCCAGCTCAGCACGGAGTTAAATATGGGCCTGGGATGGATGCCGTTTTTAGCGGTCACGATCATCAACACACCCAGGGGAAGACCGATGAGATAGGCGAACAGTGTAGCGGCGAACGTCATGTATAAGGTGGCGCCAGTGCCCTCCAGCAGCAGCATGCCGTATTTTTCCCAGAGATTTGACAGGCTCTCCATCATGTTTCATCGCCTCCTTTCATCCCGAAAAGCATGCGCGCCACCCGGCTCTGCGGTCCGGAAAAAATGCCGCCGGTATCGCCGCATTCGGCGATATGCCCTTCATCGATAACGGCGACTCGGTTGCAGATGGATTTGACCACACCAATCTCGTGGGTGATAATCACCACTGTTACCCCCAGGCGGTGGTTAATATCGACGAGCAGGTCGAGTATAGAGCCGGTTGTCATGGCGTCCAAAGCCGAAGTCGGCTCATCGCACAACAGGATTTTGGGCTCGCGGGCCAGAGCGCGGGCGATGGCAACCCGCTGTTTTTGTCCACCGGACAATTGAGAAGGATAGGCGTCGGCTTTTTCGGATAAACCGACCAGACGGAGCAGTTCCTCCACCCGCTTCCGGATTTTCGGTTTAGGCAGTCCGTCGAGTTCCAGAGGAAAGGCGACGTTTCGCTGTACATTGCGCTGCATCAAAAGATTATAGCCTTGAAAGATGACGCCGACTTTTTTGCGGTGGGCGATAGCGGCTTTTCCTTTCAGAGCATGGAGATCGGCGCCTTCAATGAAAATGCGTCCTTCTGTGGGCGTTTCCAACATGGCGATGCAGCGCAGCAGGGTGCTCTTTCCGGCCCCGCTCATGCCGATAATGCCGAAGATATCGCCGGGTGCCACCTCCAGACTGACGTCACGCAAGGCAGTCACATCGCCACCGGAAGAGAAAGTTTTGGTCAGGTGTTCAATGCGAATGAGGGGTTCCATCTGCTCACAGCCTTTCCATATATCTTGAGTCCATGCGGAGCGATTATACCAGCGAACTGCGCCATCCAGGGGTAGACGACGATGTCTTCGGCCATATGGGGGTAGTATTTTCCGGGCCGAAGCCGGCTCATTCGGCTCAACAGAAGGCTCTCCGGTTTTGAATCGGCGGACTGGAGCCGCGGGCTGGATTTATAATAGAGCTGTCCAACAAAAAAACTCCCGTCTCCGAAAACCATGGCAAAGCATGACATTCGGGGACGAGAGCTTGGCTTCGTGTTACCACCCCAATTTATCCGTACTTCACAGTACGAACCTCATCTGCTACGGGCAGAACAGGGCCTGCCGATAGCATAGCGCGGTAACGGGCGCACCCGTCACGGCTTTGGAACCAGAAAATTTTCCAGCCTTCAGCCGTACGACTCCGAGACCATGTTCGGCGGCATTGTCATTACCCTTTCACAGCTATCCGGGTTCTCTGGAAATGACGCAGAAGCCTACTCTTCTCATCTAAGTCTGTGACCATATTAGTTTAGCCGCATTATACACACATTTTTGGCTTTCGTCAAGAGGGTTTTGGAATTTTCCAAAATTTTTGCGTAGGAGTGTCAAAGATATTGGACAGAGAACTCGCAAGGAGAAAGCCAGTGAAGGGGCCTCATGGGGAAGTTGTTGGAGCGACGGTTGTGGACGGTAAGCTGCTGAGCAAAGTCGTCGAGAGAAAAGAAGGAATGGCCGAAATAAAAGCGTTTCTGGTATTTACGGTGGCTGCGTTCCACCTTGCTGTTGTGGCGAGGTGTATGAGCCTGTGCCGGATACCCGACTTGGCAGCAGCGGCTTCAAATAGGGTGGGAAGCTCCTGCCTGCTGTTGGAGAAACGGTTGGTGAACTCAAAGCCATTGTCGGTCCGGACACACTCGACGTGAAGACCGCGGCGGGCATACAGTTGACCAGCTTTTGCAGGAAGTCGGCGGAGGAACAGGTGGACTGTTCAGGGTAAGCGGCGGGGAAACGCAGGCGAGTGAACTCGTCAATGGCGGGATACTGGAGCAGACGCAGTTCCGGGTC
>USDZ01000086.1 GCA_900553525.1 uncultured Oscillospiraceae bacterium | reverse complement strand
CCGCAGTCAAGTCCGGGCAGGGACTGTTCGATTTGTTCCATTTCCGTCATTTTGGCCATGGCTACGGAAAAATCCTCGTCAAGCTTTAGAACCGGCGTATTTTCAAGCGGCGTATCTCAGTCCAGCTCCTTGTCAATCTTTTCCGCATGATTGAGAGAAACCGGCAGATATTTGCGCAGCCGCTGGATCCGCGCGCGGGCCACATAGCCGTTCTCGGCGGCGAATATGCCCCCCACGCAGCCCCCCGCGCAGGCGTTGAGCTCGATGAAATCCAGCTCCTGCAGCTTTTCGTCTTCCAGCTCCTCCAGCACCTGGATGACGTTCTCGATGCCGTCCGCGGCCAGATGGTTCTCGTTGAGCAGGCCGGCGGCTTCTCCGCCGATGGAGGACCAGCTCACCCCGATGATGCCCGACCGGGCCAGAGGCTCCACCTTGTCCAGATGGTTCATGGCGGAGACCAGCCGAGGATACAGATCGCTGATGGACAGCACGCCGTCCACGTTGGAGTGGGGGATGCCGATGGGCACCCGCACGTCGGTGACTTTGGCCGCGCAGGGGGAGAGAAAAAACACGCCGATTTCCTCCGGTGCGAATCCAGTCTGTTTCACGGCTTCTTCCCTGGCCAGCATAGCCGCCACTTCCATCGGGGCCTTCAGAGGCAGGACGTGTTCGCACAAGTCCGGAAACCGCACCCGGATCAGCCTCACCACCGCCGGGCAAGCCGAACTGATCACCGGCTTTTTGACACTGCCGTCGGCCAAAATCCGGCGGGTGGCGTCTGAGACGATCTCGGCCGCGCGGGACACTTCAAACACCTGGTCGAACCCCATCTCCAGCAGCCCGGTCAGCACCACGTCGATATCGTCGAGGTGATTGAACTGCCCATAGAGGGCGGGGGCGGGGACAGCCACCTTCCACCGGAAGCCGTCCAGCATGGACAGGGGGTCATGCCTGGCTTTCTTGGCGTGGTGAGGGCAGACCCGCACGCACTCGCCGCAGTCGATGCACCGTTCGGAGATGATCTGCGCCTTGCCGCCCCGGACCCGGATGGCCTGGGTGGGACAGCGTTTGATGCAGTTGGTGCAGCCCACGCATTTATCTTGTTCCAGCGTGACCGAATGAAAAAACCGGTCCATGCGCATTCACCGCCTTTATGCAGAAAGGCCGCCGGTTCAGCCGCCCGTCTTGGGAACGAGCACGGTCAGCAGCATCCGGGTGCCTTTGCCGATCTCGGTTTTAATATCCATGTAATCGGTGTATTTGCGAATGTTGGGCAGGCCCATACCGGCGCCGAAGCCGAGGTTGCGCACCTTGTCAGGGGCAGTAGACCACCCCTCCTGCATGGCCTGCTCCACATCGGGGATGCCGGGGCCGTGATCGGTCAGGACCATGGAGACCCGGTCGGGCAGGATCTCCACATCCGCCTCACCCCCGCCGGCGTGGATGACCATGTTGATCTCCCCTTCGTACATGGCGATGGAGACCCGGCGCACCACGTCGGGATGGAACCCGAGCTGCTTGAGGGTCCGCTTAACCGCGCCGGATGCCTCGCCCGCGCGGGTGAAGTCGTCTCCCGGCACATCGTAATGCAGTTTGATGTTCATACCCGAAAACCCGCCTTTTCCACTTGGTGAACAGCCGCATACCGCGGCTCCCGGACAGGGAGCCGGCCCTGCCCGTACCGATGGAACACGACCCGCTTATCCGCGCGGCTCATCTCCGCCGCACAGGCCGTTTTGATACAGGAGACCACAGGCTGTGAACATCCGCAGCGGTGTACTCATCAGCACGATGCCGCGGTCATTCGCCAGTTCCACCATCTCGGGGGTGGGTTCCTTGCCCCGCACAAAGACGATGCAGAGCATATCCATCATATCCGCGGTGCGCACCACCTGCGGATTGACCAACCCCGTGAGCAAAACCGACTGGTCCTTGACAAAGGCAAGCACGTCGCTCATCATGTCGCTGCCGCAGGCATTGTGTACCTCGGTATCCAGCATGGTTCCGGAGATCACCTTGGCGCCCAGGATGCGCCCTACATCGGCTACTGTCATAGCATGATCCGTCCTTTCGTATCGGCCTGTCCGGATAACGGGGATTTTCTTTCATTATACCATTTCCCGGGAAAGATGCAAGCGCCGCCTTTTTACCACCGTTTTCCCCCGCATTTTGAAAACAGATGGCTGCACGGGCCGGCATCCCCACAGCCAACGGCGACGATCGGGGACGGCCGGCGCGGGAACCGTTCCAAAAGGCCGGACCTTTCGGCATATCAAAGACGAAAGCGGCCTCCCGTACCCGGCCGGACCCTTGTTCAGGCAACTGAAACATGGTATACTAGACCTGTTAAAAACCGAACAAGGCGGAGAGGGTGTCGCAGATGGCGGAGAAGAGAACCATAGCGAAGATGCAGGAGGATATCCGGCGGATGAAACAGGAGCAGGATGTCTGCCTCCTGGCGCACAGTTACGAGGCGCGTGAAATTGTCGAGGTGGCGGATTTCACCGGGGATTCCTATCAACTCAGCGTCATGGCGGGCCGGGCGCCACAGCACACCCTGCTGTTCTGCGGCGTGCGGTTCATGGCGGAGACGGCCAAGCTTCTCTCCCCGGACAAGACCGTCTATCTCGCCAATCCTGCCGCCGGCTGCCCCATGGCGGAACAGTTTACCCCCGAGGATATCCGACGGTACAAACAGGTGAATCCGGAAGTCCCGGTCGTCGCTTATATCAACACCACGGCGGCGCTGAAAACCGTCTGCGATGTCTGCGTCACCTCTTCGTCGGCGGTCAAAATCGTGGGTTCCCTGCCGCAGAACAAGATACTGTTTATCCCGGACGGCAACCTCGGCCGCTATGTGCAGAAGATGGTGCCGGACAAAGAGATCGAACTCTTCCCGGGCGGCTGTCCCGTCCACGGCGCGGTGACGCCTGCCGACGTGGAAAACGCGCGGGCCGCCCATCCGGGGGTCCCGCTGTTGGTGCATCCGGAATGTCCGCCCGCTGTGGTGGAACAGGCCGATTTTGTGGGTTCCACCGCCGCGATCATGGACTATGCCGCAGCCAGCAGAGAACGGGAATTCCTGATCGGCACCGAGATCAGCATTGTGGAGCATTTGCAGTACGATTGTCCGGGAAAGCGGTTCTATCCACTGACGGCCCGGTTGATCTGCCCCGACATGAAGGCCACTACTCTCGCCGACGTATATGCGCTTCTGTCCGGAGAAGGGAATCCGGCGGCGGCGGAGATCACCATGGACGCCGAGACCATGCGGCTGGCCCGCCGCTGCATCGATGAAATGATCCGTCTAGGATAAGATTGCCCAACCCCGGGACAAGAAAGGGAGTGCCGTTTATGGAGGAGCCATTTTCCCGCGCCCGCATGCTGCTCGGGGATGCGGCGATGGATACGCTGCGTAGCGCGGCGGTAGCGGTATTCGGCTTGGGCGGGGTCGGCGGTACGGCGGCAGAGGCTCTTGGCCGCGCCGGGATCGGGCGGTTGGCCCTGTTCGACCCCGACCAGATCGCCCTGTCCAATCTAAACCGGCAGGCCGCCGCTCTTCACAGCACACTCGGACGGCTCAAAGCCGAGGTAATGCGGGACCGCCTGTTGGACATCCACCCCGAGGCGGACGTGACGGCCCACCCCATTTTTTACGATGCCACCAACGCCGACGAAGTGGATTTGACGGCGTTTTCCTATATCGTGGACGCTATCGACACCGTGACCTCTAAGCTGCTTCTCATACAGCGCGCGAAAGAAGCCGGGGTGCCGTTGATCAGTTGCATGGGCACGGGAAATAAGCTCGACCCATCCCGGCTGCGGGTGGCCGATCTCGCGGACACTCGCGTCTGTCCCCTGGCCCGCGTTATGCGGCGGGAACTGAAAAAACGGGGGATTCTGCATCTCCAAGTGGTGTATTCAGACGAACCTCCGCGAACTCCCTTGTACGAAGAGGACACCGCCGAATCCGCCCGGCGGCGGACGCCTGGAAGCGTATCCTTTGTCCCGCCCGCCGCCGGCCTTTTGCTGGCCTCCGCCGTGGTGCGGGATCTCACCGGACAGGGCTGACCGGACGGGGACAAAGGGGTATTTTCAACAGCCGGGGAAATTCTGGCTTTTTCGTGCACAAATATGGCGAGGATTCCCTGTCTTCCGCCAATATGGGGCGCAAGCCCGAGAACGGAGTAGGGAAGAGGGGAAAAGCCGCGGCATATCTATGAGGCGGGGTGCCGGTGCTTCTTCAAGAGAATGGCAAAACGGAATGTCCGGTGTTATCCTTTTGTAGAACAAAGGGCGAAACACCGTCAGAAAATAAGGAACAAAAAATTGCGCTTTGCCCAGGTTTCGCCATGGCAAAGCGCAATTCGAACTCTCTTCCTAATACAGTAAAAAAGCGCCGGCCTCTTTGAGAGGCCGGCGCTTTTGCAGCCGCAAATTATTGCGCTTTCTTCTTCTGGACGTACACAACCGTGCCCATCGCCACGCCGGCCGCCGCAATCAGCAGCACCGCCAGCAGAACGTTGGTATAGGCGCCGGTATCCGGGCCGCCTTCAGACGGTTCCGTCGGCTCTGTCGGTTCTGTAGGATCCGTCGGATCTGTAGGATCTGTGGGATCTGTGGGATCCGTCGGCTTTTCGCCGGTGGCCGGGATGATCGTATCCTCTTTCGAGATTTCCTCCGTCAGCGCCTCATCCTTGAAGTACTTGCCGCACGCTTCGCAGTACCAATACTCGATGTTGCCATCCTCCGTGGCGGTCGCATCTTTCGCTTCCACCTTCTCTGCGCTGTGGCCGGTCGCCTCAATCACCAGAGACTCCGCCGTCACTTCTTGCGTGCCCGCCTCGTCAGCATACAGCTTGCCGCACACCTCACACTTGTAGTGCGCTTCCATGCCATCGGCCTCGCAGCTCGCCGGCACTTCTTCCACTGCAACCGGCTCGCAAACATGGATGTTCACCGTGCCGTCTTCAACCGGCTCCGTCTCAACCTCTACCGGCTGGTTGTCCTCGCCCAGGTAGCCGATATTGTCGATATCCAAGCCAACCGGCGTCTCGCCCATGTCCTCGGCAATCGCCTTGAACGTAGCCGTAAACAGAACGCCGTCGCCCGTGATCATTTCCGTGCTGATCGCGGTCACTTTGCCGGTATCGGCACTGTACACGAACATGCTGTCTCCCAGCAACTCGCCCTTCGTGACTTCCACCAGTTCCAGTTTGGTGTTGTCATAGGTCAGCGCCATCAGATAGGTCTCAAATCCGGTGTTACCGGTGATGGACACGTCCACCGTAACGGTTTCGTCCGGATTCACATACGCATCGGATACGCTCACTACCGTGCCCGCAGCGAATGCCGACATCGACATGCACGCAATCGCCAGCACAGCCACAAAAAGAACAGAAAGCAGTCTTTTCATAGGTTTCACCTCGTATTCCTTTTAATTCCTTAATTCACAGGAAATCCGTCGATATCGCCGACAACATATTCCAGGACCATCTGGGCATCGAAGTTGTTGACTTCACCGTCTCCATTCACATTGCAGCGATCGACGTGCAGATCTTCCGCAGTGAGGTCGCCCACAACATACTTCAAGATCATCAGCGCATCGATATTGGTGACTGCTCCGTCATCATTCACATCGCCGGACAGGCCACTACCCGTGGTGGGATCACCAGTAGTGGAGCCACCCGTGGTGGAACCGCCAGTGGTGGAACCGCCGGTCGTGGAGCCACCCGTGGTGGAACCGCCAGTGGTAGAGCCGCCGGTCGTGGAATCACCGGTGGTGTAGGCAGAATTGTCATTCTTGACCGCTTCGTCCGCGGAAACCGCCGCCGGGACAACGGCCGCCGCCATCATCACAGCAGACAACACCACGGCAAGACTTTTTTTCATTTTCATGTGATAAGCCTCCTTGTCGTTCTGTTTTTACTGCAAAAATTCGCTACCGCTCTTATACACAGTCCCCCTCTTTCCGAGACATCCGAGCCTGTCGGCCAGCCCGGTAGACACAGCGGGCCGCAGCACGTCTCCAAAATGCAGACGTGAACGCAGCCCAGCGGACGGGAAAAATCCAATAGCAGAAGCCCACCGAACGGGTACAAACGGCCGGCTCCCGCCACGAGGCGGTTCAATCGGAACAGACGGACGACTTTCCCACCGCACAAGTCCCCCGCACCTCGGTTGCTAAAATGCCCCGGTCTAGAAACGTCTTCCTTTACAAAATCTGACTACTGTACCCATCGTCGATAGTTTACACCCTGTTTTCAGAATTTGCAAGCCCTATTTTGCCTAATATGTTTAAAGTTTAAAAAAAATTCAGTTTTTACAAAATTTTACTATAAATCTCCGTCCGATCCTTCCCAAAATCCCTTTTCCAGCTTGACGGCTTTGGAATAAAATGTCCCGGCCGGCATTTCGCAAGCTTCCGCCGCCTGCCGGAGCGTTAATTTTTTATTCCTCCAGGCGCGATAGACTTCGTCGAATCCGTCCGGCAGCGGACGAGGCGGTCTGCCGAATTTCACACCCCGGCCTTTTGCCGCTGCGATCCCCTCCGCCTGCCGCTTGCGGATGGACTCCCGTTCGTTCTGAGCCACAAAGGACAGGATTTGCAGAACAAGATCGGCAATGAACGTGCCCAGCAGATTCCGGCCGTGCCGGGTATCCAGCAGCGGCATGTCGATGACACAGATGTCCACGCCTTTTTCTTTGGTCAGCAGCCTCCATTGCTCCTGGATCTCCTCATAGTTACGGCCAAGCCGGTCGATGCTCAACACATAGAGCAAATCGCCCTTTTTCAGACGCTTGACCAGTTTTTTGTATTTTGGGCGGTCGAAATCCTTGCCCGATTGTTTATCGATATACAGGTTTTTTTCCGGCACCTCCATCTTCCGCATGGCGATGACCTGTCTCTCCTCGTTCTGGTCGGCACTGGACACCCGGATATATCCGTAAACATGGTTCTCCATACGACCGTCCCCCCCTTATTCGGCACTTGTTTTATATTTTACCGTTTTCGGGCGAAAATGTCATGGAAGCGCCTCGTTTCCAAATGGTTTTTATTGGCGGAGGCCGAAAGGACAAAAAATAGAGAAATGTGCTTTGTGCCCCCCTTTTTCAGCGCATTGAAAAACCGGCTTGGACGCCAATATCCAAACCGGTTTTCGTGTAAAATCGTTTATGTGGAAGCTCATCTGGAG
>USDZ01000085.1 GCA_900553525.1 uncultured Oscillospiraceae bacterium | reverse complement strand
TCCTCCGCCGCATATGCGCCGCCGGATGCGGGTGAATCGGGAACCGGCTCCGGCTGGAGCCGACCGGCGGAATCCGGCCCGTCTGGCGGATCGGCCAGGTCTTCCGAAGGTCCTCCGGATGGGATGGCGGGGGGGATGGACGGGAGGAAACCGGCCGTTTGCCCTTCCCCTTCGGATGTCGGCGACCGCAGGCTATCCGGGGAGGGGATGTCGAACCGGGCGAGCAGGCGGGCGTCCCGTTCCCTTTGGAGACGGATGTGGGTGAGGATGGCCAGCAGGATGACGAGACACAGGCTGACGCCGCTCAGGATGATGCCGGCCCAGAGTCCCTGGGGGGTGTAGCGCAGTTCGACCGTGTGTTCACCCGCCGGCACGTCGAATGCCAGAAAAGCCTCGGACACGCCGTAAGTTTCCACGGGTTCTCCGTCCACCTCGACCCGCCAGCCCGGATCATAGGGAATCGAGGTGAAGAGGGGGCCTCCCTCCGACTGAATGGTGCCCAGGATATGGCTGTCCGAGAAGGAGGAGACATCCAGTCCGGAGGCGCTCAGCTTGTCGATGGCGTCGCGGTAGACATCCTGGTTGAGGGTGGCGACGAAGAAATTGCCGGAACAGGACATCTCCGCCGACACCGTCATGGTCAGGGTATCGCCTTCCTGAAGCGAGCCGGCGTCGATGATGAAAGCCTCCCGCGGGCTGACCGACCAGTTGGATCCGTTTGCCGAGACCTGAATGGTCTTCGCCGCGCCGCAGTCGGCATAGACGTAGGTCTGTCCGCTGCTTTGCAGCGTCACGGTGAAGGTGCCGTTGGCCTGGCCGTTCGAGGCGTAGAGGTTGAAGGCGGTGGGAGTGCTGCTGTTGGAGCCGTCGACGGGATGCAGGGTGAAGAGTTCACGGCTGTCCCCCGTCAGGGCCTTGAATAAGGTGTTTTGGGACGTAAAGGGATAATAATACGTATATTGCCAATCTCTGATCGCTTGATTGGCGACAAAGCCGATGGGCAGGGCGTCCGGATTTTCATAAATATAGTAGTTGATGCCGTTGTGGCTAACGCTGTCCAGGTAATCGAGCTGATAGTGCGAGGTGAGGCGGGAATTCATCACCAGATAGCGGATACCGAGCAGAGAATCCACCGTGGGGACGAAAGCCTTGTACAAGTGGCTGTTGACACCGTTGACGGCATATCCCAGCGCGCCCATCGTCCGGGTGGTGGTGTAATAATTGCTGGAGGAGAAGACGGTGATTCCCCGGTATCCGAACAAGGCGGTATCCACGCAGGTGCGGCGGGGGAGCAGTTCCATCCGGTAGAAGGCCCCGTCCATCTGGCTGTCCCCGATCCGCTGCGCCTCCTCCACCGCCATGCGGACGGTCTCGGCGGAATCACTGTCCACATAGTTGTCGTGGTCGGTGTAATGCTCCTGAGAATCGAGCATACGGAACGCGCCGTCCGCGTGGAACAGCATTTCTCCCGTCACCACGAGACAGAGCAGCGCATACGCCACGCGGACACGCCGGATTTTTTTCCGGGATACCAGAGCCAGCACAGCCGCGTACACTGCCAGCAGCAGAAGGCTGATATAAATCGCCTCGAACCCGTACGCCTCGTCGCCGAACTGCTCTTCCACAATCAGGTAGGCCAGCAGGGCGGTGAAGGATACCGCCACCTGCTTGAAAGTGACGGCGCGCAGATGCTGCAGGGTTTCAAACGCGATGAGGAGCAGCACAAAACTGTACAGGAAAGAGAAACGGTAGGGCAGGTCGTTGGGGAAATGCATCCCATGCCAAAACAGGTTCGCCAGATTGACCGTAAAGCTGAACCCGAGGGCGGCAAACAGCCCGATATAGGCAAGCCGCCGACGGAGTGGAATAGCCTTCAAGGTGGCGAAGATCGGCAGCAGTAGGACGGCCAGCATCCCGCAGTAGATATTGGGCAGATTTCCCGAACGGATGGTGGGGGTGGCGCCGTAAAGATGGCGGCCCAGAAGGCCGAACATGTCAAACATGGAGGTCAGTTCCGGCGGTTTGGCCCCGGCCGCTGAGGTGTGGCCGAGAGCCAGGAAGACCGGCACAATGAGGAACATCGCCAATCCCCCGCCGAGAAGGGAGCCGACTGCAAACCGGAAAAAGCTGCGCGCCTGCTGCGCGGCCCTCCGCTTTTTCCGAAACACATAAACCGCATAATACAGAACCAGGAAAATACAGAGCATGAAGCCGATGTAATAGTTGGTGATCAACGCATAAGCAAGAGGCAGGATGTACCACAGATACCGGCCGGTCCGCATGAGCTTTTCAAATCCCAGCACCACGAGGGGCAGCACCATGACGACATCCAGCCACATGATGTTCCAGGAATAGGCGATCATGTACATCATCAGGGCGTACATGACCGACACCATGGGGACGGTGATGTTCCGGCGGCGGTATACGCTCTGCACGCAGGCGGCGAAGAAAGCGCCGGAGAGGGCGTTTTTGAGCAGGGTGATGACCAGAATCCCCTCGGCGAGCAGATGCTCGGGGAATAAGACCAGCAGGACGTTGAAAGGGCTGGCCAGATAGTATCCGAACAGGGAAACAAAATTGATGCCCAGCCCGACCTCAAAGGAATACAGCGGGTTTCCGCCGTTGAGGAGCATATCCCGCAGATGGGCCAGAAGCGGCGCATATTGGTGATACATATCCACGATCATGCCGGTTTTTTCCCCGAGGGGCCACATGCCTAAAAACGTATAAGCCAGGCACATACACGCCAGGGACAGGAAGCCCGCGATCACGGGGTAAAACCAGATGCCGTGCTTTACCCGCCGCTCCCGGCGGCCCCGCATGATTTCATTGAGAAAGACCGCAAACAAAAAGCCGAGAAGCAGCGCTGCCCCCAGCACGTAAACGGATTTTCGCAGCAGGTTGCCCGCCGGGATGCCGTCTTTGTCCTGCCAAAAGATCACCGCCAGCAATATCCCGACCAACAGCGCCGTAATGCCGGCCAGGGTGAGGCGTATCGCTTTGCGGGACAAAGGAGGATTCTCTCTTTGCATGATCCGCTCACACTCCGTCTATTCAAAATCCAAAAGGGTCCGTCCGGCAGGGCGGGGGATCCGGGTCCGATCCCTGCCGCCTCCACCACCCGGTTATGCCGAAGACCGCACCGGGGGGGTCACCCCGCGGCCTCTTCTCCGTCATTGTGTTATTATACCATAGCCGTCCCCCGTGGGCAATGCTCTTCCTGTCGGGCGGAATCGACAAAAAATGAGGGCGGGATTCCGGCAAGGCCATCGATATGGCACTAAAAAAGTGAAAAATATTCACTGCCAAACAGGGGCGTCCGCTTGATTTTGTATAGAAAAGCGGGTACGCTGTAGGAAATGAAAAAGAGAGGGGGGTTGGTTTTGGCCGGCAAGAGGGGACGGCCTACCGACAGCCGAAAGGAGATCCGCATTACGGTGCGGATCGACGCGCGGGCAGCGGAGGCCCTGGACGCATACTGTAAAAAATGGACAGTCACGCGGGCGGAAGCTGTCCGGCGTGCCATTCTCCGCCTTTCATGCGGATAGGGCGGACAGAAATGCGCAAAGCGGAGGATATCCGTAAACAAAAAAAGAGACGGCCTTGGCCGTCTCTTTTTTACGTTTATTGTGAATGTCTATCACTTTTTGGAATTCGGTCGGGATGCACAAAACCCAGCCGGATCCCGGCAAACCGGGACGAAATCCGGCATGAGTCGGATGAGGCGGGGGAGCGGCGTCAGACAGCGCCCGGAATCCCCTCTTCCTGGGCCTGGGCGGTGTACAGATCGTAATACAGGCCGTGTTTTTCCAGAAGTTCGTCGTGACGGCCTTGTTCAAGGATGCCTTTGTTCCCGATGTACAGGATCCGGTCGCAGGTTTTGATGGTGGACAGACGGTGAGCGATGATGAAGGAGGTCCGCCCTTTGAGGAGCGCCTGGATGCCTTCCTGAAGCAGCCGCTCGGTTTTGGTGTCGATGGAGGAAGTCGCCTCATCGAGAATCAGGATTTTCGGATCCGATAACAGGGTGCGAGCAAAGGCGATGAGCTGCTTTTGCCCCTGAGACAGGCGGCTGCCCCGTTCGTTGACTTCGGTGTCATACCCCTTTTCCATTTCCATGATGAATTCGTGGGCCCGAACCGTTTTGGCCGCCTGCTCGATTTCCTCGTCGGTCGCGTCGAGGCGTCCATACCGGATGTTGTCCCGTATCGTGCCGCTGAAAATGAAGCTGTCCTGGAGCATGATTCCCATCTGTGTACGCAGGGAGTGAAGCGTGACCTCGGCAATGTCGTATTCCCGGTTCCAGGAGAGCGCACCGTCTCCTTCCTGGGTCCGGCCGTAGAGGAGGATCTTTCCCCCGGTCAGGTTGTAGAAACGGCTGATCAGGTTGACCACCGTGGTTTTGCCGGCCCCGGTCGGGCCGACCAGGGCGATGCTCTCGCCCGCCTGCACGTGCAGATTCATCCCTTCCAGGATGTTGATTTCCGGCTCATAGGCAAACGTCACGTTTCGGAATTCCACCTCGCCGGTGATGGGGGGCAGTTCCACCGCGCCGGGGGCGTCGTCCACCACCACCGGCTCATCCATCGTTTCGAAGATTCGCTCGAGGTAAGCGATGTTGTTGACAAAAGAATTGTAGATATTGGCCAGGTTGGTGATGGGCTGCCAAAACCGGCTGACATACTGCCCCATAGCCAGAATGACGCCGAACGAGACGATGGTTCCGCCCAGCCAGTAGACGCCCGCGATGTACAGCAGGGTGAACACGATCTGGGTGATGAGTTCCGAGCTCAGCCATACCGAGTTCGAGATATATACCGCGCCCATCCACGCCTTCCGGCAGGCGGCGGCGAGACGTTCCATGATGGTGAGGTTTTCCTCCTGCCTGGCAAAGAGCTGGGAAACCTTTACCCCGTCGATGCTTTCGGCCAGATAGGCGTTGTAATTGGAATTTTTGTTGGACTGGCGCTGCCAGGCCCGTCTCTGCCGGGGTTTGAGGAACCAAATCACGCCGGCGAACACCGGCAGGCCGGCCACGATGATGGTGGCCAGGACCGCGTTGGTGGCATACATGAACACCACGATGAACAGGATGTTGAGGATTTCCAGTATGCTGTTGATGATCCCGTTGGAGAGCATATCCGACACGGAATTGACGTAGTTGATGACCCGGACCAGGATTTTGCCGGCCGGCCGGCTGTCGTAATAGCTGAAGGGCAGGCGCTGCAGATGGGCAAAGAGGTCCTGCCGGATATCGAAAATGATTTCCTGACTGACGTGGGCCATGATCCGGGTGCGGATGGTGTTGAACAGGATGCTGACGAGGATGATGCCGACATACGCGACGGCGAGCCATGCGAGCAGCGCCACGTCTTTGTTTGGCACCGCGCCGTCGAGCACCCACTGCATGATTTTTGGCTGAAAGAGGGCCGCCACGCTGGCCGCCGCGCTGAGCAGCAGGGCAAGGCCCATCCGGCCCTTATGGCGTCCGATATACTTCATAGCCCGTTTGAGGTGCTGGAAACTGAAAGGGGATTCCAGGGTCTCATCCACCTCAAAGGTGTTGCGTCTGGCCATCAGCACACGCCCCCTTTCACTCCGGCGCCATCCTCGATGTCGTTTTGCAGGGCGTAGGTTTCCCAGTAATAGCCGCGCTGGCGGAGCAATTCTTCATGGGTGCCGCGCTCGGCGATCCGTCCGTCCTGAAGAACCAGAATTTGATCGGCGTCCTTGACCGAGGAAATCCGCTGAGCGATCAAGATTTTGGTGCAGGGGAAAGGCAGATTCCGGAGCTGTTCTTGTATATAGCGCTCGGTTTCCATGTCCACCGCCGAGGTGGTGTCGTCGAGTACGAGCACCGCCGGACGGACGGCAAGGGCCCTGGCCAGCGCGATCCGCTGTTTCTGCCCGCCGGACAGGCCGACGCCCCGTTCCCCCACGATGGTGTCGTAGCCTTCCGGCATCCGGCTGACGAAACCGTCCGCATCGGCCATCCGGGCGAACGCGCGCGCCTCCTCCTCGGTCAGGCTCAAATCGCCGAAAACGATGTTGCCTTCCACCGTGTCGGAAAAAAGGAAAACGTCTTGGGTAGCGGTGCCGATATTCCGGCGAAGCTGCTGGAGTTTCCACATCCGTACGTCGCAGCCGTCCACCAGGATCTCGCCGGCGTCCACGTCATAAAAGCGGGAGAGCAGATGAATCAGCGTGGTTTTCCCCGCACCCGTCGGCCCCATAATGGCGAGGCTCTGCCCGGGTTCCACAGTAAAGCTGACATGATCGAGAACCCGGACCTTTCCGAATGAGAAAGACACGTCCCGAAACTCGATTTTCCCTTTCATAGCTTGGTGGTCTTCGGCATCCGGCCGGTCCATGATCAGCGGCCGGGAATAGTACACCTCGATGACTTTGCTGGCCGACGAGGCGAACCGCTGCAGGTCGTTGATCAGGTTGCCGAGGCTGCGCATGGGGTTGGCCAGCGCCCAAGCCAGACTGGTAAAGATGGTCAGTTCGCCGGGCGTGATTTCCTGGATCATGATAAAAAAACCGCCCAGAAATATCGTGATGAGGGTCATGGCGTTGGCCAGCAGTTCGATGAAGGGATAGAAGGAAAGCCAGAGCTTGTTAATTTCGAGATTGGCGTCCCGATAAGCCTCATTTTTCCGGCGGAACCGGTCTTTTTCGAATTCTTCCCGGGCAAATGCCTTGACCACCCGGTTGCCCGCGATGTTTTCCTGTGCGGCGGTATTCATCTCGGCCAGGCGCTCCCGCATCCCGACGAACAGCGGACGCACCTTGGAGGAATAGAGCTTGGTGATGATCAGCAGCAGAGGGGTGACGGCCAGGAGAGCCAGGGTCAGCTTCCAGCTCACGATGAAAAAATAAATCAGAGTGGACAAGAACATCACCGAACAGTCCACCACCTGGTAGGCCAGATAGGACACGAAATGCCGGCACCAGTCCAGATCGGCGGACAGGCGGGTCATCAGGTCCCCGGTGCGGTTGCGGTCGAAAAAGCGCATTTCCTGATACTGGAGCACTCCGAACAGCCGGCGCCGCAAATTGAACACCACGTTCTGAGCGCCCTTTTCCAGGAGTACGACCATGAGATAGCGCAGGCCTTCCCGCAGAAACTTGGCCAGCAGCATCAGCATCAGCAGCCGGAGCAGCGGCTCCGTGTTCTGTGCGACAATCACGTCGTCGATGAGTCGGGAGGTCATCGCGGGATTGATCAGGAGCATCACGCTTGTGACTGCCGATAGAATCAGGGCCGTCACGACGCCGCCCCGATACTTCCGGTCCATATTGCGCCAAATCCATCGTATCTGGAACATGTTTCCCCCTCTTTTCCCTCAGTCTCCGCTGCCCCGAGGCGTCCTCGATGCCGCGGTCCCCTCTTTGTG
>USDZ01000084.1 GCA_900553525.1 uncultured Oscillospiraceae bacterium | reverse complement strand
ATATCACATACCGGTGACAGGGACAAGGATTATGGTTCAGGTACGCCGGTGCAGACCCCTGCCGAAGCCCTGGTCAGCCGCACGTTGAGGATAACGCCGGGTTCGGGCAGGCGATCCCCCGCCGCTTGGATCCGGACAGGAAGATAATCGGGGGTATAGCCCAAGGCGTCGCCCGCATCTTCCCGGGTTTCCACCAGCACGGCAACGGTCCGGCCGACGTGGGCGGCGGCAAACGCATCCCGGCCTGCCGCCGCGGCGGCGGACATAAGCGCCGCCCGGCGCGCCTTCTCTGCACGGGAAATCTGGCCGGGGGCCGTAGCCGCGGGAGTTCCGGCCCGGCGGGAATACGCAAACACATGCACCCGCGCAAAGCCGATTTCCTCCACAAACCGGCGGGAGAGTTCGAATTCGGCTTGGGACTCCCCTGGAAATCCGACCATGACGTCGGTGGTCAGGGCGCAGCCGGGAAAAGCCGCCCGCAGATGTTGACAGACCTGTCGGTATTCATCGGTGGTGTACCGCCGCCGCATGCGGGACAGGGTGGCGTCGCATCCGCTTTGCAGGGATAGATGGAATTGGGGACAAAGACCCGCACAGGCGGGGGAGGCGAGGCGGTCGATGACGGCGGGGGTCAGGCAGTCGGGTTCCAGGGAACCCAGTCGTACCCGGTCGATCCCGTCCACCGCGCAGGCGGCCTCGACGGCGTCGCATAAATCGGCGCCTATGTCCTTGCCGTATGCGGTCAGGTTGATCCCCACGAGCACGATCTCCCGGTATCCCCGCGCAGCCAGGGCTTGCAATTCGCTTTGCAGGGCGTCCAACGGCTTGGAGCGCACTCGCCCGCGCGCACGGGGAATGACGCAGTAGGCGCAGAAGCGGTCGCAGCCGTCCTCAATTTTGACAAAGGCCCTCGTCCGGCCCTGGAAGGAGTCGATGGACAGATTTTCAAAGGTTTTGCGATGGGCCGGAATATCCACGATCCGGCGGCCCAGTTCCAGAAACCGGCCGACATACCGAGGTAGAGCGGCTCTGGCCGCGTTGCCCAAAACGATGTCCGCCTCGTCGAATCCCGCGGCCTCTTCCGGGAAGGCCTGGGGCATACAGCCGGTCAGAACCAGCACGGCGCAGGGATTTTCCCGGCGGCAGCGGTGCAGGATCTGCCGCAATTTGCGGTCGCTTTCTCCCGTCACGGTGCAGGAGTTGAGGACGATCACGCCGTCCCCTATATCCGGGGAACCGGGGAGGTATTCTCCGGTGTCGTAGCCGTTTTCAGCCATACAGCGCATCATGGCCTGCGTCTCGTATTGATTGACCTTGCAACCCAGCGTATAAAAGAGCGCCTGCAATAAGACCTCCCCTTTCTCTGTGAACGGTCCGGCCGAAGAGAAAACTCAATTTTACATTATACTCGAAATCTCGGTGCATTTCAACGGACACTTTGTTTTCTTTCCCTGTTGTTTTTCGATTCCAAACTGGATATAATAAGAACGTCTGCAAAAATGATCGAAAAAAACCGCTTTTTGTCATAAGCGGCGGTTGCCGGGAATCACGCCGTCCGCAAAGGGAAGGATGAGGATATGTATCAGGCAAAGGTACGCTTTGAAACTGTGGTGGAGGCCAAAGAGTTTGTCGGCATCTGCAACGACATGAATTTTAAGGTGGAATTGCTTTCCGGCCCGTATATCATCGACGCGAAATCCATCATGGGTTTGTTCAGCCTCGACTTGTCCAAGCCGATTGAACTGCGCGCCCATTGCGCGGAGGACGGCGGGGAGTTCGCCGAACGCATCCGTCCCTACCGTGAAGCCGCAAGTGCGGCTAAGGAATCTTCCGCCTGCCATTAAAAACCCAGAAGCTCTCGATTCAAAAGCCCCGCCTGAAAAATTTTCAGGCGGGGCTTTGCGCGCCGCGTGTGGTGGCCGGGGGAACCCCAAAATCCAGGCCCGTATGATCCGACGTGACGAAAAAGGGGGAAGCCTTCCGGCTTCCCCCCTAAAATTCGGTAACGGCGTGGGACGGCGGATTACTCCAGCACGTATACCACGATGTCCCGCCGCCCGAAAATGCGGCATTCCTCCACCGTATCCATAAACAGATCCGCGATGATGATGCCCTTCATGACCGAACCGCCGGTATCGCAGGCGATACCGTACCCGTAAACGTATGACCCGTCCGCCGAGACGATAAAGAGCTCAGAACCGTAGGGGATGATGTTGGGATTGACAGCCACATTGCCCACCTGGGGCGTGCGCCCGGTCGAGGTGGTCTGTCCCTCCGGGGAGTCGTACCAGGTATAGGCGGCGGCGGAACCGGTGAGAACCTGCTTATAATGCACAGGAATGCCGTCCCCATCCAGTTCGATATCGTCGGGCAGAGGGGACATGGGCATATTGCCGCCGACACCCACCAGTTTGATCTGATCCACCGGGTCGGTGGTCACGGTTTCCGAAACCAGGATGGTCTCGGCCACTTGCCCGTCCACCAGGCACTCGCGGTAGACCAGCGTTTTCTCTCCCTGGCTTCCGGACTGGATGATTTTGGACTGTCCCCGGTCCAGGGAATTCGAGTATTTGACGGTGGTCTTATAATCCACCGGCTCGGTTTCGGTATACTCGCGGTAGGCCACCCGTTCCACCACCAAGTTGGTGCCGGAGGACACCGGTTCCTCCAAGTCGGCGTTGACCTGATCGTAGGAACTCAGCTTTACGCCGGCCAATTCCAGGGCGTCCTGAACGGTTCCGGCGGTCATTTGCAGGATGGCCGTCATACCATCGGCCGTCACGCTCACTGGAAACGCCCGATTGACTTCGATCCGACTCTCATCTTGGCTGACGTGGATAGCGTCGTGTCCGCCCAGGGCCACTCCAGCGTCTTCCAACACGGCGACAGGGGTGCGGCTGAGGGTCATGACAACCCGGCTGGTGTCGCCGTCCACCACGGTCACCGCCCGCATATTCACGGTGACATAGGTCACCATCACCGCACAGGCCGCGGTCAGGGCCGACACAGCCAACAAACGGCTGTGCAGGACGCGCAGCAGCCCGGCGCCGACGCGGTGCAGGATGTCGCAGGTTTTTCGCATGGATGTAACCAACCCTTTCCGGTTTTCTTTCGGCCGCCGTCCGGGGACGGCGGTACGACGGATTCATCCGGATTTTGGTACCGCCTTGTATTATACGCACACCAATTTGCCTTGTCAAACGGCCTCTAAGGTCTTGTATCTGTGCAATATGCACAAACATTTGCGAGTTTTCGGCAAAATAAGGCCGGAGCGGACAGCCGGTATTGGGTGGGGCCCGGGCCTGTCCATCCGCAGAGGCGTTTTCGGGATTTTCGACGAAATCTCCACCGTTGTCCGGATCTCCTCCTTTAGTTTGGTACAATTCGCCCCATAATATTCCAGATCCTTACAAATTTTCCAAAGCAAAATCGTTTTGCATGTTTTTTCGGAAATTTTGTGCAAGCAGACAAAAGTTACAGGATTGTAACCCCCGTTTCAAGCCTAAAACCGGACAAAAACCTTCAAAAATGCATCCGTTTGGTCCAACTCAACAGCATATTTATAAATATCAAGTTATAAAATTACATTTTCACATGAATTTCCAGTTGTGCGATGTTCTTTTCTCTCTGGATGGCGGACAGAAGCCCCTATATGTAATAAAGAATAAATAGGAAATCGATCCGCGTGTAAAAAATAGGGGACAGGGTTGTCCATGGCCGCCGTCTGCCGGAGGCGGAGAGAGGGAACCGATGCGCCTTACCGGCGTGCCCCACTGGTGGAACAACCCCCTTGACAAGCGGGGAGAAGAGACGGTATAGTGATAGACGGCTTCGGCCAGGTCAGTTCGAAACCATCCTGACCCCGCGGTGCCCGCTGGCACTGTGGAAATCAAAACTATGGAGGCATGTGCATATGCAACACAAACAAAGCCGCGCCGCCTTGATTCGGCTGGCGCAGGCGGGGCTGATCGCCGCGCTGTACACCGTCTGTACCGTTCTCATCCAGCCCGCCGCGTATGGGGCGGTCCAGTTCCGGGTCTCGGAAGCGCTCACCATCCTGCCGGTCTTTACCCCTGCGGCCATCCCCGGCCTGGCGGTGGGTTGCCTGGTATCCAATCTGTTCGGTCTGATGAGCGGCGCCAATCCCGCGGGCGCGTGGGACCTGCTGTTCGGAACCTTCTCCACCCTTACTGCCGCCTGCTTGACCTACGCTCTGCGCCATGTCCGTCTGCGGGGCCTGCCGTTTCTGGCCACCTGGCCCCCGGTTCTGATCAACGCGGTGGTGGTGGGGTTTGAAATAACCCTCGTATATGGGGGCCTGCCCTGGTATCTCAACATGCTGGGGGTCGCGGCGGGTCAGTTCGCCGCTTGCACCGTCTGCGGGCTGCTGCTCTATGCCGCGCTGGAACGTACGGGTGCAGCTCGTTCCCTGTTTGGCTCTCCCGGCGCTCGTATAACCCGTTGATTTTATTACGTTTTGGAATTTTATAGATAAAATAGCCTATTCGTATAATTCTACAACAAAATACCGCCCGTTTCCAGATAAAATGGAAACGGGCGGTGCCCGGAGGAAAACCGCTGTACGGCCATCCGGCGGGGAAGACCGGCGGTCAGCCGCCGAAAGCTCGAATCAGCCGGATCACACCGCCGCACAGCAGAAACAGGACTGGCTGGTGCGCTACATAGATGACCAGGGTGTGTTTCCCGATCCAGGGCAGCCAGGGCAGACGGCTTTTATACATCCAGCCGGGAAATCGTCCTGCTTCGGCCCAAACCCCGACAAAGCTGCCGGCCAAGAAACAAAAGAACCACGGCAGCAGAGGGAAGTAGTCGGCGCCGACTCCCCGGCCGATCCCCAATGGGTAGAGCCATGAGATATCGACCAGGTTTTCAGGGAGGGAAAGGGAAAACACGCCCGGTATGCCGAACCAGCTGCCCAACTCGGCCGGCATGTGCCAGGTGAGGAGCAGAAGAAGGGCACAGACGGCGATCCCGACGGCGGGAGGAATTTTGGACAGCAGCGGCCGCAGCGCGGCAAACAACAAAATCGAAACCGCGAGAAACTGTAGAATGCCGAACCAGATCATCTCATCCCGCATGAACAGGTAGAGAAACAGGGAAATCCCCGCCGCGATCCCCGCCAGAATCAGACCCCGGCGGAGGTTGTTGTGGGATAAGTGGCAGGAAATCCCACAAATAAAAATGAAAAGCCCCGCGAAAAAAGGCTGCACCGGCTGAAAGAATGTAAATAAGACGCGGCCGAAGGCCATGTCGTAAATCCAGCCCAGCATGTAAAATCCATGAAAAAACACCATCAGGATCAAATCGAATCCGCGGACTTCATCGAGAAAATGAATCCGGCGGCGAAGAACAGGGACCTCTTCCAAGAGGGAATTCCTCCTTTTCAGCGGCATAGCGGATAGAAATGTCCGACAAATCCTTATTATAGCACAACAGAGGATTTCTGGCGACAGAAAATCTAAATTTGTGAAAGGAGAAACGAGGATGCAAGAATTCGTGGGCAGACAGCAGCAGCAGGAATGGAAGGTCACGCAGGACATGCTGGCGGTCAAAATGGGGAGCGGAACGGCGCGGGTGCTCGCGACGCCGGCGCTCATCGCTTGTATGGAAAACGCCTGTATGCAATTGGTGCAGCCGGCTCTCGCGGAGGGAATCACCACGGTGGGGACCCGGGTGGAGGTCGCCCATCTGGCGCCCACGCCCGAAGGCGCGCGGATCGTGGTCACGGCCACCCTGACAGAGACCGACGGACGGCGGTTTGTCTACCGGGTGGAAGCCGAGGATGGGAGCGGCAAAATCGGCGAGGGGACCATGGAACGCCGGAGTATCCGTCTCTCGTCGTTTGAGGAAAAGGCAGCGGCGCGGAACCAGGCATAAAATGCCGGGACAGCGGCGGATTTTCCCCGCAGACCCGTTGACAGCAGGGAAAAGCTGTGGTATACTGACGGATGCCGCATGTTCCGGGCGGCAGCGTCTTGCGCTGCCGGAAGAGGAGAAATCCCGCCCGATGACAGCGAGTCTGGAAGAAAAGGCAGGTTCCCGTATGTACGCCATTATTGAAACCGGCGGCAAACAGTACAAGGTGCAGAGCGGCGATGTGCTCTTCATCGAAAAGCTGGACGCCTCTGAGGAGACCGCTGTGACCTTCGACAAGGTGATCGCGCTCCACAATGACAAGGAACTCAAACTCGGCGCTCCGTATATCAAGGGGGCTTCGGTGGATGCCCGTGTGCTCAAACAGGGCAAGGGAAAGAAAATCACCGTCTTTACCTATCGCCCCAAGAAGGGCAGCAGCCGCAAGATGGGCCATCGTCAGCCCTATACCAAGGTGCAGATCGAAAAGATCCATGCGCGTGCTCCCCGGGCCGCCAAAACCGAGGCGCCCGCGGAATCCGAAGCCGAGGCATGATCCGCGCCCGGTTCCTCGAACGGGACGGCGTCTTGTGCGGGTTCCGGATTACGGGGCACGCGGGACTGGCTGCGGCGGGGCAGGATATTCTATGCGCCGCGGTTTCTTCGGCCGCGATCCTGGCCGCGAACACGCTGACCGAGGCGCTCGGTGTCCGGGCACTGGCCCGCGAGGCCGACGGCTATCTCTATGTTTGGGTCGCCCGGAAAGACCGGGAACGCGGCTGTGCGGTGATGGACGGGCTTCGCGCCCATCTGAACGGCTTGTGCGAGACTTATCCCACTTATTTACAGGTAGAGATTACGGAGGTGTAACGATATGCTGAAAATAAACATCCAGCTCTTCGCCCACAAAAAGGGAATGGGGTCCACCAAAAACGGGCGGGATTCCGAATCCAAGCGGTTGGGCGTTAAGCGCGCCGACGGGCAGTTTGTGCTCGCGGGCAACATCCTGGTGCGCCAGCGGGGCACCCACATCCATCCCGGCCTGAACGTCGGTATCGGATCGGACGACACCCTGTTCGCCAAAACGGACGGCACCGTCCGTTTCGAACGGATGGGCAAGGACCGCAAGCGGGTGAGCGTGTACGCGGTCGAGCAGTAATTTCGGGAAGAACCCCGTCCCGTCGTGCGGTGCGCCGTGCGGCAGGGCGGGGTTTTTGCTTAGAGGCGGGTTTCCTTCGGACGGAAAGGCCTCCATATTTTGCAGAAACCCTATATAATACAATTGCCGGGCGGATCCTTTCCGGAAGGGCGGGCCGGACGGCGGTGGAAGGATGTGCGCGGGAATGTTTATTGACAAGGCGGTCATTGCCGTGAAGGCCGGGAGCGGCGGCAACGGAGCGGTAAGCTTCCGCCGGGAAAAATACGTCGCGGCGGGCGGACCGGACGGCGGCGATGGAGGCCGCGGCGGCGATGTGGTGTTTGTGGCCGACGACGGCCTGAATACCCTGTCGGATTTCCGATACAAGCGCAAATACGCCGCCGAGCCAGGGCAGAACGGCGGGGCGAACCGCTGCTTTGGCA
>USDZ01000083.1 GCA_900553525.1 uncultured Oscillospiraceae bacterium | reverse complement strand
CAACAGGGTCAACGGCGCGCGGTCTTCCTCCGGTATTTTCGCGAGCGTCCGGACCAGCGCCCGGATGCCGTCGGGATTGTGAGCCCCATCCAACATGAGCAGCGGACTTCGGCGGATCAGTTCCTGCCGGCAGGGCATCCGAATTTTCGCAAGCGCCGCAAGAGCCTTGTCCTGCTGAAATCCGTATCCCTTTCCCTCCAGCAGCCGCATGACGTACAGGGCGGTCAGGGCATTGTCCCGCTGAAAACTTCCGGTTAGACACAGCGCCACCGGCCCTCCTTCCCATTCGAAAACCAAATGGTCCGGCGTTTGATCCACTATAGGCGCAGATGCGGCCCCCGGCATGTGGACGATCAGGCCCTGTCCGGCCGCTTCCTCCATCAGTACCCCCAGTGCCTCCTCCGGCTGTCCAGGGGAAGAGACGACCAGACAGCCCGGCCGCAGGATTCCGCATTTTGCCCGGGTGATCTCCTCTATGGTGGAGCCCAGTACCACCGTGTGGTCGAGACCCACCGGGGTTAAGACCACGGCAAGAGGACGATCAAACACGTTTGTCGCATCATCGCGTCCGCCCAGGCCGCATTCGATCACACATAAATCCGTTCCTTCCCGCGCAAACCAGAGGATCGCAAGGGTGGTGAGGAGTTCGAACTCAGACAGGCTTCCCACCTCCCCCATTGCGGGAGCCAAGGCCGCAATTTCTTCAACTAAAGCGGCGAAATCGTCCCTCTGAATCGGAATCCCGTCAATGCTGATCGTCCGGCGCAACCCTATGACCGGCGGAGAGGTAAACAGGCCGGTTTTATAGCCGCCGGCCGACGCCATAGCCTGGATCATCCGGGCGGTGGAGCCCTTGCCGTTGGTTCCGGCGACATGGACTACCTGGAGCTTGTCCTGCGGCCATCCGAGAAGGGACAGAACCCGTTTCATCCGGGCCAGGCCGAATTTCATCCCGCCGGGTTTTAGCGCGTCGATATACGCTCTAGCTTCGATGTAGGTCATGGTCGATACCTCCCGTTCAGCAGACGACTGCTTTATTATAGCACATCCCAGCTTTGTAAAAAAGGGGCGACACGGCCGGCGAGAAAACGACTTGACAGGTCATCCTGCCGACGGAAAAGGAAAGAGCCGCTTTTTCGTTTGTTATCTTCCTTTATAGCAGAGAAGATACCCCATAATAAATCAGAAAAGCACCGATTAAAATTATGACAACAGGCACGATATAGGATGAAACTTTCCCCAATATATGTTCCAATCTCTGGATCGCCGTCGTCCCCCGGAGTTTGTTGTACCCAAAGTAAAGCAAAATCAGCGGAAGTACATACATGAAACTATATATAAACAAGAAGATGAGTACGAACGGAAACGGCGGATCATAGCTTGTCAGCATGGCCAGAAAGCCGAAATAAGGGAATGCGCTTGTCAATTCTACCGCGCAGAAAACCCCGCCCATTGCAAACAAAGAGAGTGGAGAAAGCCGGGCGGGAGAGCTAGCAATGCTGACTTTTCCGTCATCCCCCTCATCCCGGTCATCGTTATCACCGTCATGATAGCCGCCCTGTTTGGTTTTGAAGATGAGCCGTATTCCAACTACAAGGCAAAGAAAACCGGAGCCCAACGCGGCTCCATATACATACCAAGGATAGGCTTCGGTCACCTTGGACAACAGCCGTGATATCCATGTGGCAACGCCATAATAAACGGCCAGCCCCATCGTCCAGTTGGCTAACCCAATGCCCAGAATGAAAAACCAGATATGCCGTTTGTTTTTTACCATCGCTTGGAGCAGCATTTGCTGGGCTATGGCAGAAGGATTCAGACTGTCGAAAAAACTAGATGTTATGGCTGTCCCCAAAAGAAGCCACATACTACTCTATCCCTCCTTGAGAATATGAATAAAAAAACGGCCTGCGTTTTGTGTAACGCAGGCCTACTACACAATAAAACAAAACCCCGGCGGGTCAATTTTATCCAAAGTTATTCTTTTTCCCGTTCTCGCTTTCTCTTCAGTTCAACGGCCTCCTTCCCCGTCAGATGGTCAATCGTCATTTCCAGCATACATAGAGGCGTCCATTCGCGGGCAATCGCTTCCCTCCGGTTTTCGGCCGTATCGTCCGGAGCGTATTTCACAGCCAATTTTTCGATGGCACGGTATTTCTCCTGTTCATCTTCCACAATCCGAATGGTTCCGAACACAATGACGCTCCGGAAGTAAGAGGTGTATGCTTCCGGCACGACCTGGTCCTTGTCAATGACACAGAAAGACGCTTTCGGATTATGGCGGACAGCATCCAGTTTATGTCCGCTTTTGGCGCTGTGAAAATAGAGCCTTTTGCCGTCAAATACATAGCTGATGGGTACGGCATAGGGATAGCCGTCGTCCCCGGACAGGGCAAGAACGCCGGAAGTTCCCCGAAACAAAACCGACGTACATTCTTCTTGTGAAAGAGCTTGTTTTTTCCGTCGCATTTCCCGGAACAAAAAATCCACCACCTTGATTTCTTACCCGCACACAGCCGAGACCTACTGAAAAAACAAAAGCATTGATTGTCGTATCTCCCATGGCCTAACGATACGAAATCAATGCTTTACAGCTTGCCCGGCAGCAAGCGGAATCCCCATATGAATACATGTATTATAACACATGTTTCATTCCCGTCAACAGTCAAATTTCGGGATGCAGATCGCGTTCCACAGGCTTTTCCTCTGGACTATAGCAGAGCCTGCGGCCTATGTCCGCTTGATCCGGCATACGGCGATGACGTAAATGGAGAACCTATTCTAAAAATATCCCGTTTTTTCAGAAACCCGCGGTTTCAGAAGTATCCGGCTGAGAAGAGGATTCCCCGCCGCTTCCGAACCATTCGCCGATCTGATGGGTCAGTCCTTCCCACCATTCCACAATCTTGAACTTAACCTCATATTTCTGCGGCTGGGTGACGATATCCACCTGCTCCTCGTCCAACACATCGGATAATTCCTTATGTTCCGATGCCGCCGGCACACAGATGGGTGGGAAGACCACGCACCACCAGTTCTTTCCAGCGCCCTCGCCGATGGTGATCCGCACCGCGTCATATATCCCCGCGGGCAGGGTACCCGATTCGTAGGTTCGGGTGGTGAAGTACATCCGCGTCATCTCAGCGCCTACCGGATAGGTGTACCCCTCGTCGTACACCCGCTGCTGCGCCGCCGCGAGGATCTCGGGCAGCCGTTCTTCCGCGACTTTCAGTGCCTCGTCCGCGTTTTCCGCGGTATCAAACAATCCGGCGGCCGTCTCGGTAACGGTATCCCGCACCTTCAGTTTAAGCGCCTGATCCTCCTCACTGTCGGAATTGGCGAGTACGTGCAGACGGACCACCTTTCGGCGGATTTCCTCACAATCCTTGGCAAATCCCCAAGGAAAGCCGCACAGCGACAGTCCCAGCGTCAAAACCAGCCCGCAGGCCAGCGCTTTACTCCATTTCCGCACGATAAATCCCGTCCTTTCTCCGGTTACGACGGCGTGTCCGCCGCCGGACACCCAGAGTATGGACGAGAAGATAGCGGTTATGCAGAGAATAGGAAAATTTTTACAAATAAGCTCCGTTAAAATTTTAGAGCCGGCCCATGAGGACAGGGACGGCACAGATACACCTCTTCATAATTCCGTCGGAGAATGGCCGCACACCGGCGGGCGGCTTCGTCGTCATCGAAAAGTCCAAACACCGCCGAACCGCTTCCCGTCATCCGGCACCCGAGCGTATGATGTTCCCGCATCACCCGCTCGATCTCCGCCGTTTCCGGCAGGGCGAGGGCCTCTTCAAACACATTGCAAAGCTCCCGTGCCACCGTCGCGAGATCTCCGGCGCAAAGCGCATCCGCCACCGCGCCGGTGTGCGGACGACGAGTGATCTCCGCACAGTCGAGCAGACGGTACGCCTCCGCCGTCCGCATACCGTCCAAGGGTTTGGCCACGACGACCGCGCAATCGGGAAGGCTCGGCAACGGCGTCAGAATGGTGCCGGTTCCCTCCGCATAAGCGGCCGCCCCCAGCACGCAGAAAGGCACATCCGCCCCCACCACCTCCGCGACGGCGCACAGCTCTTCAGCCGTCATCCGGGTGTCCAACAGCCGGTCGAGAGCCACCAGGGTACCGGCGGCATCGGCACTTCCCCCCGCCAGGCCCGCCTGCAGGGGGATACGCTTATGTAGGATAATCTCCACCCCGGGATTGGACAGGCCGCAGGAGCTGAAAAACGCGGCCGCGGCCCGGACAGCCGTATTGGCCGGGCCGTCCGGAACCCGTTCGTCACCGCAGGCAAGCGTGAGCATATCCGCTTTTCCCGTCAAGCGGACCGTCACCCGATCGCACAAATCGATGGCCTGCATAACGGTCTCGATCAGATGATAGCCGTCGTCCCGGCGGCCGGTCACATCCAAGGTTAGATTGATTTTGGCCGGTGCTTCTACCGTCACGCTCATACGGCGCCGCCTTCCTGCCGGCCGGTCAGCGGCCGACGTGTTCTTCAACGAAAGCCCGCATCCGATGCATGGCCTCGGTGATATGCTTAAGGGAATAACAATAGGAGATCCGGACATACCCTTCTCCACAGTCGCCGAACGCCGTCCCCGGCACCACGGCAACCCGTTTTTCCCGCAGAAGATTCTCGCAGAAGGCATCCGAGGTCATTCCGGTCGCCTGCACCGACGGAAACACATAAAAGGCCCCCTCCGGTTCAAAACAGGTCAAGCCCATTTTGTTGAGCTCATCCACAATAAAGCGGCGGCGCACGTCATAATCCGCCCGCATCCGTTCGACATCTTCATCCCCGTTTTCCATCGCCTCGATAGCCGCATACTGAGCGGTGGTGGGCGCGCACATCAGCGCAAACTGATGGAGCTTGACCATCAGCTCCATGACCGGAGCGGGGGCGCAGGCATACCCCAGCCTCCATCCCGTCATGGCAAAAGATTTCGAGAAACCGTCCACCAGCACAGTGCGTTCCCGCATCCCCGGCAGGGACGCAATGCTGACATGGGAACTTCCGCCGTAGGTCAAACCACCATAAATCTCATCCGAGAGTACCATCACGTCGGTATCCCGCAGCACGGCGGCGATCGCCTCCAAATGCTCCCGGCGCATCACACCGCCGGTTGGGTTGTTTGGATAGGGCAGGATGAGCAGCTTGGTTTTAGGGGTCAGGGCAGCCCGCAGGGCCTCGGCCGTCAGGCGAAAGCCGTCCTCCGCTTTGGTGACAATAGGAACGGCGGTTCCCCCCGCCATCACCGTGAGCGGCTCATAACAGACAAAACTCGGCTGGGGGATCAGCACCTCATCCCCGGGACAAATCAAAGAACGCAGGCACAGATCAATCGCCTCGCTGCCCCCGACGGTCACAAGAATCTCGGTACGGGGCTCGTATTCCACCCCGATATGCCGCTGGACATATCCCCCGATCGCCTGTCGAAGCCGTAACAGTCCCGCATTGGCCGTATACCAGGTTTTGCCCTTTTCCAGCGAACGGATTCCCTCCTGCCGGATATGCCAAGGGGTGGAAAAATCCGGCTCCCCAATGGACAGGGTGATGACATCCTCCATCTCGTTCGCAATATCAAAAAACTTCCGGATCCCCGACGGTTTGAGCCGCCGCAGGATCGGATTGGTCAGCACCTCGTAATTCATGGGTTTCACAGGGCTCCTCTCTCGTCCTTCTCGTCTCCCAGGAACATAACGCCGTCATCCTTGTAGCGGCGCAGAACGAAATGGGTGGCGGTGGACAGCACGGAATCCAAAGTAGACAGGCGTTTGGCGACGAACATGGCCACGTCTTTGAAAGTCCGTCCGTTGACAAAGACGGACAAGTCGTATCCGCCCGACATCAGATAGACGCTCTCCACCTCTTCGAAACGCATAATGGTTTCGGCCACCGCCTCAAAGCCGAGATCCCGTTTGGGTGTGACTTTCAGTTCAATAATAGCGGTCACATACTCCCTCTCGGTCCGGTCCCAATCGATGAGCGCCTTATAGGCACGGATAACGCCGCTTCTTTCGAGGGCGGCGATTTGGGCCGCCACCTCATCCTCCGTCCGGTCCAGCATCACCGCGAGCTGGGCGTTGGTCAGGCGGGCGTTGGTATCCAACAGTTTGAGCAGCTTATCCATGGTAGTTCCTCCTTTAAAATAATGGAAATCCACTAGTATTATACGAAAACACGGAACCAAGCACAAGAGCGGGATCCGGCCGTGCCTATCCGATCCGGACGTAAACCGGCTTACCGGCCCGGAACAGGCAGACGTGCCGGAATCCGGCCTCCATCGCGAGCGCCGCAGCGGTCTCGAGACCCGCCCCCACGTCCTCCGGCCGGTGGGCATCGGAGCCCAGGGTGATGTTCTCCCCTCCCAGTTCCCGAAAACGGCGGATAAGGGGCAGATCGGGCGAGGTCAGTCCAATGGCCTGCCGCAGGCCGGAAGTGTTGATTTCCAACGCTATTCCCCGCTCCGCCATCCGGCGAAACATCGTGTCGATCACATCCTGCCAGCGCCGTGTGTCCGCTGGCCGTTTGTTTTCCGGCATATACCGCATAGGGTAGGTCAGATGAGCTAGGGAATGGATCCCTCCCATCTCCACCAGTTCCAGTTCCGCTCGGAAATACTCATCCAATAAGGCATCTATATCGGCTGAGGCATAATCGACATGGTAATAATCCACCCCGTCCTCCAGGTTGTGGATGGATCCCAGTACGAAATCGTATGCATGATCCGCCAGCAGACGGGCGGAGCGCTCCGGGTCGAATATGGGCTCGCCAAGTTCCACACCGGCCAGGATCTCCAGCCGTCCGGCAAAGCGCTCCTGCATATCGATGGCCTGGGTATAAGACCGCTCGCTACTTTGGTCGTATCCATCGGCGAGGAATCCGGTCATCTCCACATGGTCGGTCACGGCCAGGGCGGGGAGGCCCAGTTCCAGGGCTGCCCGGCACATGGATTCGATCGGTGCCTGCGAATCGGGGGAGGAATCGGTGTGGGTATGTAGGTCCGCGAGAGGGAAAAACGACATGGGAGTATCCTTCTTTCCTGAGGATTGCGGTATTTATACGGAAATGCCAGCCATTCCGGCGGGAGCGGATGCCCCGTCCGAAAACCGGATCCGTGGCGACGTCTTCGGTCGTGTCTAGTATACCACATATTTTTTTCCCTGCAATCTCTAACGGAGAATTAAATCTTGATAAGATCTCCATTTATGAATACAATATTGATATACTGGTTAAATTTAGTGCAGAGAGGTACTCAACATGCCTGAAAATCAAAATATAGAATGGAAATCAAAATGGAGAGATGACTATCTGGAGTGGATCTGCGGTTTTGCCAATGCACAAGGCGGAACGATCTATATTGGAATCGATGATGACGGTCATGTTACAGGTCTTACCAACACCAAAAAACTGCTCGAAGATATCCCAAACAAGGTTCGTAATGCAATGGGTATTGTTGTGGATGTTGATCTGTTATCAGAAGATGGAAATGAATATATCAAGATTACAATTCCCCCTTACCCGGTGGCTGTTTCCTGTAAAGGAGTTTGTTACT
>USDZ01000082.1 GCA_900553525.1 uncultured Oscillospiraceae bacterium | reverse complement strand
CGTCGGAGGATATGCGCCACCAAAACCTGTGAACGGCCGTTTTGGGCCAGACGGTAGAACTCCCGGCCGTCCTGGGCGTTGGCGGCGATGGGTTTTTCACACAGCACATGCTTGCCTGCAACAACACAGTCACGCAGGATGGATACATGGGTGCTGACGTAAGTGGCAATGATCACAATGTCCACGTCGTTGCGCGTGATAAATTCGTGATAATCGATGCCGTATCGGTCAGCCCCATATTTGGCGGCAAAAAGCCGGGCCCTTTGTTCATCCGCATCTACAACGGCGACGATGCGGATATTCTCCCGGTAATAGATCTGCGCGATATGTTCTTCTCCAATATGGCCGCAGCCGATCAACACCACACCGTAAATTTTATCCATTTGGCGTCCCACCTCTCGTACAGATCCACTCTATTTCACATTATACGGAAACTTTGGCCGATGACAAGCACCAAACTCTCTGCATTATGTACCATTTTTCACTGTATTTCTCTCTGCCGGGAAAGATTAGGAGGAATGAGGCGGCTATGCTGCGGGTACGGTATAAATAAGACCGGATGAGGCGCTTAAACTGCCGTCGTCCCGGATAAAGAGGGCTTCGACATCGGGCAGGGATTCAATGAGGGACAGGGCTTTTTCCTCACCCAATACGAAACAGGCGGTGGACAGGGCATCCCCGTCCACCGAAAGAGGCGATACAATGGTGACGGAGGACAGGCCGTTTTGCACCGGCCATCCGGTTTTGGGCTCCAACAGATGATGATACCGCACGCCGTCCAGCCAGAAACCGCGCTCATAGGTCCCCGATGTAACCACCGAGGCGTTTTGGACGGGGATGACGGCAGCCAAGGCGTTTTCATCAGATGGGTCGCGGACGCCGATTTTCCAGTCTTCTCCCTCTTTATTTCCTAAGGCTACGATGTTGCCGCCCAGATCGAGCAAGGCGCTTTTGACACCGTTTTTCGTCAGGTAAGAAGCGAGGCGGTCGGCGATATAGCCCTTTGCGATGCCGCCTAGGTCGACGGCGGCATCTGGATCGGTCAGCCATGCGGTAAGACCGTCCAAATGCAAGTTTCGGTAATCCACCAATGCCGCCGCAGCGGATAGGTCTGCGGGGTCGGGCAGAGCGGGACTGCCCTGAAAATTCCATAAGCGGCTGGCTGGACGAATGGTAATGTCTAACGCTCCGTTTGTGAGCTTTCCATATTGAAGGCCGATTTGAAGCAACTCGATGGTTTCCTCCGACAAAGGGACCGGATTTCCTTCCGCTTGGTTGAGACGTCCGATATCGCTGTCCTCCCGTTCCGCGCTCAAAAGCTGTTCATAACGCTCCAGCTCCGCGAAACAACCGTCAAGCAGAGCCTGGGAAGAGAGAGCGCCGTCTGCAAACGCATAGAGGGTGATCGACACGGCGGTGTCCAGCGCGAATCCGCTGCGTCCGGCCGGCTGGGATTCGCCGCGGCAGCCGGTGCTTCCCAGGAAGGCAAGGCACAGGACAGCCGCGCAAAGGATAAAACCATATCTTATTTTGCTCATGTTCTTTTCCTCCCATGGATCTCCGGCTTGCTTCACAGTATACGAAGCCGCCTTTCAAAAGTCAAATTTGATGGAAAAATGTCCGGGATTTTCCTTTTTTCTTATCCTTTCATATAAAGAGCATGTACTCCCGCCGGGAAACCTATTCGAATGTCCAAAAAAAATAACAGCTTTGTAATAAAAGTTGAATCCAGGGCGCAAATATGGTATAGTGCCAAAGAAAGAGAAATCTTTTTGTGAATATTGAGAAAGGGGGACGAGAATGAAAGCACGGATTGAGGATTTGAAATCGACGCTCAGCCAGCCTTGGCTGTTGGCCTTGCTGATGGTGGCGGTCATTCCCTTGTTCCCGGAATATATCGCGCCCCTGTTGGCGATTGGCGCCGTAATAGCCGCCAACGCCGATGCCAAGCGGCGGGGCCGGGTCCTCTCCGTGGGTCCCATCGGGAAGCTGCTCCTTCTCTTCATGCTGTATACCGCCTTTGGCGTCTTATATTCCAAGCACCCCTTTAATAGTTTTGCGACGTTTCTCATGTGGCTGGTGATGTTCCTCGTCTATCTGGCGATGACGACGGTTATGACCAATCGGCACCGCTTTGACACGGCTCTGTTCTGCATATCGGTGATCGCTGGAATCGTGGGACTGGTGGGGTTGACCCAGTATGTCCTCAACTGTGTGTTCGGCATTCACGTCTCCAACCAGTTTTGGAGTTGGATCGACAACATTGTGTTGGAATGGATCCCCATGGACATCAATATCACCATCCGAGAGATGCGTTTCAGTTCGACGTTCACCAATCCCAACATAGTGGGTGAATACCTGGTGATGGTGATCCCCTTTGTGGTGTATTACGCTTTCGGTGGACGGCGGACGGGAGTACGCCTTCTGTGCCGGTTCTGTCTGATATTTGCCGTATGCGGCGTTGCTTTCTCCTTTTCAAGGGGGAGCTACCTCGGCCTTTTGGTTATTCTTCTGATCCTTTGCATCACCAATGCGAAACGAATTGTGCCGTTTCTTCTCTCCTTTATTTCCATGCTGTTGTTGGTTCCCCAGTCGGTCATATCCCGTTTTCTATCGATCGGAGGCGTGGATTTCAGTATTGCAGAACGCTTTTCCATCTGGGAGGTTGCGCTTAAAACGTTTGGAAAGAGCCCGATATTCGGCTTGGGACCCGGTGTGGAAAATTTCTGGGATGTGCTGCTGGAATCTGGGGTAAATGCGCCTCATGCTCACAACCTGGTTCTTCAGCTCCTCATGGAAGGCGGCCTCATTTCCTTAACGCTGATGGTTTTGATGGGATGGAAGATTGTGCGCCGCGGGATGGATCTGATGACTCATTCGGCTGAAACCCGTCTGCTCGGCAGTGTATTTCTGGCTTTTGCCGCGGGTTTTGTGATGAACAGCATGGTGGACTATCCCTTACTCAGCCCGAAACTGGTTGGAGTTTTCATGATGGTGATGGCGATTGGAGATTCGGCTTGCCGAGTCTATCTGGGCCACCGTGTCCAGCCCCTTACCGATTGCTTTCCGGCGAAAGAACTCGCACGGCGCGGAATCACAGTAGGATCCGCTTCCTCTCAAAATGCGGTTCACTTTCACAACAAATAAAGTATTCGTTAACCGCCGCACGGCTCGTGCGGCGGTTTTCATTGTGGAGGTATATCGCAGCTCCTCCCCGGAAATACTATATTGTTCGAGACGATTCCCACCCTGCGGGGGAAGCAAACCTAGAAATTTCTTGAAACATGCCTTGACACGTCAAACAAAATAATGTAACATAGTGTTGAAAACGAGATTATCGCGGGAGGAACAATATGAACTACCGTATCACGACCGATTCCACGGCGGATTTACCGCAGGAGTTTTTGAGCGAGCGCGGGATTGCCTGCGTGGGTATGGCGTTTCAAATCGGCGGGGAGGAGTACCGGGAAGGACCCGACCTGAACATGACATCCAAACAATTTTACGATCGACTCCGTGCGGGCGAGGCGGCTTCTACGATGCAGGTCAACACCTATGAGTTTGTCGATTTTGTGGAACCGTTTTTGGCTGCAGGTGAGGACGTGTTGCACATTGCGTTTTCAAGCGGACTGTCCGGCACCTATGAGTCCTGCGCCCGCGGCGCGGAGGAACTCCAAGAAAAATATCCTGACCGGAAGATTCTGGTGGTGGACTCTCTAGCCGCTTCCATGGGCGAAGGGCTGCTGGTATATTATGCGGATGAAAACCGCAAAGCCGGCATGAGCATCGATGAAAACGCCAAATGGCTGGAAGAAAATAAGCTGCATCTGTGTCATTGGTTTACGGTGGATGACCTGATGCATCTGCATCGGGGAGGGCGGGTGTCCAAAACTTCCGCTGTCTTCGGGTCCTTGCTCGGGATCAAGCCGGTGCTGCATGTGGACAACGAGGGCCATTTGATCTTGATGAGCAAGGTGCGGGGCCGGGATGCCTCCTTAAAGGCTCTTGCGGCTAAAATGAAAGAAACCGCGCTGCCCAACGCAAAGGATCAGATGGTGTTTATCTCCCACGGCGACGCGCAGGAGGATGCGGAGAAAACCGCCCAATATGTGCGGGAGGCTCTGGGCGTCCAGAAATTCCTGATTCACAACATCGGCGCCGTGATCGGCAGTCATTCCGGTCCGGGGACTGTTGCGCTGTTCTTTATGGGAACTTACCGGTGACAGGCCGGACTGCGCTGTTATGCCTGGGCTCGGGGCGGAAGCACAATGGATCAGTCAAAACGGACAGAAGAAACAGCCAGACAAAAGGATACGCCGAATTATACAAACTGGCGCCGTTTGAAAAACGGCGCCAGTTTTGCTTTGATTTAGATACGTTTATGATAAAAACCAGATAAAATTGCCGATTAAGCCATGGGACTGTTGGAAGGAGGGATACCTCGGACGGTTGATCCATTTGGATTTGAGAGCGGCCATCGTATCTAACCATTTGATGGAAATGGGTCCCGGCTTCCTGCCATCGGGTACTCCGAAAGTTTAACCAGTGTTGGCGAGGCGATCAAGACTAACGGACCGATCCGGCCACTTTCAATGCCGTTACGCAAGCAGTTCGGCGATCTGATCCGGGGACAGGGAGAAGAGGGAACCGCCTTGCCGGATCACGGCATCCGCCAGTTCTTTTTTGTTTTCCTGCAGACGAAGAATTTTTTCTTCGACAGTATCTTTGACGATCAGTTTATAGACCTGCACACGGTTTTTCTGCCCAATGCGGTAAGCACGGTCGGTTGCCTGTTCCTGGGCGGAGAGGTTCCACCAGGGATCGTAATGAATGACTACATCGGCACCGGTGAGATTGAGGCCGGTGCCGCCCGCTTTCAGGGAAATGAGAAAAACCTGGGTTGCGTCCCGATTAAAGGCTTCCACCAGAGCGGCCCTCTTTTCCTTGGAAGTGGAGCCCTGCAGCGTATAGAAAGTGATTCCTTCCTGCTGCAGATGGTCTTCCAGGATGGCGAGCATGGAGGTGAACTGGGAAAAGAGCAATACCTTGTGTCCGCCGTCGGCGGCCTCCCGCAGTAATTCAAGGCAACTGTCCAGCTTGGTGCTTCCGCCTGTATACCCTTCATAGCAAAGGGCGGGATCACAGCAGATTTGGCGCAGGCGGGTGAGCAGGGAGAGCAGGACCATACGGCCGCTTTCCTGGTTGCTCAGAGAGAGATCGGCGAGCCGCTCCCGAGCCTTGAGGACATTTCCGAGATAGAGTGCACGCTGTTCTTCTCCCATCGCACAGACGCGGATGCTTTCGGTTTTCTCGGGCAGGTCGTGCAGGACATCCCGTTTCAGGCGGCGGAGGACAAAGGGGGAAGTCATACGGTGTAGCCGGTCAAGCGCCTCGGTGTCGGCATTTTTGACAATGGGCAGTTCAAAGCGTTCTCGGAAGCGGTTATAGTGATGCAGAAACCCTGGCATAAGAAAATCAAAGATGCTCCACAGTTCGCTGAGCCGGTTTTCAATAGGGGTGCCGGTCAGGGCGAAACGCTGACGGCTGTGGAGGACCTTGACCGCCTTGGCGTTCTGAGTGGCGTGGTTCTTGATATATTGAGCCTCATCGAGAACGAGATAATGAAACGTGGTTTTCTCATACAGGGCAATGTCCCGTTTGAGCAGGTCATAGGAGGTGACCGCCACATCGTATCGTTCGATGTCGGCGATGGCGGCCTCCCTCTGCTCGGCGCAGCCGAGAATGGGCAGTACGGTCAGAGAGGGCGCGAACCGCCGGGTTTCATTCTCCCAGTTGAGAATCAATGAGGCGGGACAGACTACGAGGGAGGGCCCCGACTGTCCCGCTTCCTTGGCAGCAAGGAATAGGGAGAGGATCTCCAGGGTTTTTCCCAGGCCCATGTCGTCGGCGAGAATGCCGCCGAATCCATACTGTTCCATGGTTTTCAGCCAGCGATACCCGGTTTCCTGATAGGGGCGAAGCACCCCCTCCAGAGAGGCGGGCGGATGGATATCGGCGTCGGCGGCATGGTGAACGGAACGAATCAATTCGCGGAAATGCCTGTCTCGTCGAAAATCGGACGAGGCGCTGTCCTGAAGCACACGGTCGAGATACAAGGCCCGGTAAGCAGGCAAACGGGCGTGGCCCGCGGAGAGTTCCCGTTCCCCGAGATCGAGGCCGTCGGCCAACTGCGCGAATTCTTTAAGCGCTCCCTCCAAAGGAACAAACCGGCCGCTTTTTAAACGATGATAGGACTGACGGCGGCGGTAACTTTCCACAACCCGCGTTAATTCGGCCGTGTCCAGGCCCTCGGTGTCGAATGCAAAATCAAGCAGCCCACCCGACAAGCTGACGCCGACCGATAAACGGGGAGCCGGGGCGAGATCCAAGTTCCGGAAATTGTCGGAAAGACGGACAGTCCCGATCCCTTGCAGATCGGCGAGACCCTCGGTCAGAAAACGGTAAAGCCCATCATCGTCCATCCGACAGAGCATGAGGCCGGAGGAGGGAACGCAATTTGGAAAATATTGCTGGATCACCAACCGGGAACGGATCTCTTCCAGACGGTTGCGTCTGGGACCATCCTCCGTAGAGGGAGAGGCGGACAAGTCGAGAAGCGGAAACTTTTCCCCTCCGTAACAACTGTACACCTGGGCGGTGATGAGGCCGGGTTCGGGGGAGTCAAGGGTTATTTCAATCTCGGGATCGTCGGGGAGATAGGGTTCCAATCGATCGGTCTGTCCGGTCAATTCCATGAATCGTCCGACGGCGGGCAGCACACTGCCGCAGAAATCCGACATATCCTCGTCTGCAATAAACAGGGTGTACCCAGCCGCCTGCAGCACCGGCAGAAAATCCCGCATCTGTTCCGCATAATCGGGTGTGCAACGGGTAAACACACCATCTTTAGCGACATAGACCGACTCGCGGCCGCACACAACCGAAAAAGGATCGCCAGAGAACTGGAATCCTTTTTTAACATCCGAGCGCTGGACATCGAGAGTTAGAACGGGGTTGCCGCTTTTCAAGCGCAAGGGATGGAGATCCGGTCCATCTCCTCGAAGGGCGATTTCCCGTCCTTCGCATACGGAGAAAAAACGGTCAAGAGCGGCGGGGCTGAGCAGCAGATCCCGGCCGATATGGGGATGCAGAGATCCGATAGACCCACGCTGTGGATGCGCGATATCTTCATAGGTGTCGAGCAGAAAAGAGAGCAGATTCCGACTGTCGGGGTCAAAACTACCCGGGTGGTGGAGAAAGCGAAGCTGTCTCCCATATTCCACGGTTTCCCGCTTTTTTATATCTTCACAGAACTTTCCGATATCCTTGAGCACATAGGGACGACGGCGTCCCAGCATGAAGGACAGTTCCGCCTGCCTCTGCCCCAAGCGCAGGACGGGGGAAAGAAATACCGGCTCCTGCCCGGCCGTGGAATGGACGACCAGTTCGGCTGCCTGGCGGGAGAGATAGCGATTCATCATCCGGCGGGCTGTTTCGTCGGTACGGGCGGCCAGACGGTCTTTTCCTTGCACCAAAGGCGGGGAAGACAGACCGGTGAGCATGTCGGCGTAGTATTTATGAACCATCACCGCGACGATATGCTGGCAGGCTCCGTCGCCCTGTTGGTATGCTTCGCAATCGCAGTCATAAAAATCGGCGTCGCCCTGGCGACCAAAGCCTACCTCGACGTGATAAACGCCGTCGCGGGCATTGTTTTCTACGTCAGCACTCAAAAATTCTTCGTAA
>USDZ01000081.1 GCA_900553525.1 uncultured Oscillospiraceae bacterium | reverse complement strand
CCCGGCGGGCACCCTGTCCCTGCACCGGAAACGCCGGCGCCCGAAGGACGCCCTTCTCGGCGGGCTGATCGTCTTCTGTGCGGTCCTGACCGTGGCGATACTCGTGGGGCTGATCGGCTATATTCTGATAAACGGCCTGCCCCATATCTCCTGGGACTTCCTGACCGATACCTATTCCGCCCGGGATGAGACCAGACGTGGGATCCTGCCCATGTTCATCAACACCCTGTATATCGTGGTGATTACCCTCTTGATCGTGACCCCCATCGGCCTTTCCGCCGCGATTTATCTGACCCAGTACGCGAAGCAGGGGCGTCTGGTGCGGACCATCCGGTTCGCCACTGAGGTGCTGTCCGGCGTGCCGTCGGTCCTCTTCGGTCTGTTCGGATACACCGTGTTCTGTCACATGCTGGGGCTCGGCACCTCCATCCTGGCGGGCTGTCTGACCATGACCATCTGCATCCTGCCGACCATCGTGCGCACGACGGAGGAATCCCTCCTGGCGGTGCCGGAAAGTTATAAGGAGGGGGCTATGGCCCTCGGGGCCGGACGGCTGCGGGTGGTGATGGGAATCGTGCTGCCCTGCGCCATGCCCGGTGTGCTCACCGCTGTCATTCTCGGCATGGGCCGGATCGTGGGCGAATCGGCCGCACTGATCCTGACCTCCGGCTTGGCTACGGGTATGCCCAAAAACGCATTCGGACATATTCTGAACAGTGGCCGCACCCTGACCCTGCACCTGTACCAGACCGCCCGGGAGGCGGTGGATCCCAACGCCTTCCACGTCGCATTTGCCACCGCGGCGGTGCTGCTGATCCTGGTGTTTATCCTCAACCGGCTGGCCAGCCTGCTCTCCCGCCTGCTGAAAAAGGGCTGAATCCGCCCCGTCACTGGAAAGGAATGGACAAAGCATGGACAATCCGATTAAAATATCAATTCAGGACCTGCATCTGCACTACGGGGATTTCGAAGCCCTCAAGGGAATCAGCATGGAAATCCCCTCTCGTGAGATCACGGCGTTCATCGGGCCGTCGGGGTGCGGCAAATCCACCTGTATCAAAACCCTGAACCGGATGAACGATCTGATTCCGGGCTGCCGCATCAACGGCACGGTGCGGATCGACGGGGAGGATATTTACGATCCCCGCACCGACGTCACCCTGCTGCGCAAGCGGGCGGGCATGGTGTTTCAAAAGCCCAATCCCTTCCCAATGAGCGTGTACGACAATATTGCCTACGGGCCCCGGGTACACGGCATCAAGTCCAAAAAGAAGCTCGACGAACTGGTGGAACGCTCCCTGAAGGGCGCGGCCCTCTGGGACGAGGTCAAAGACCGGCTGAACAAATCCGCCCTGGGCCTGTCGGGCGGGCAGCAGCAGCGCCTGTGTATTGCTCGGGCTTTGGCCGTGGAGCCGGATGTGCTGCTCATGGACGAACCCACCTCCGCCCTCGATCCCATCTCGACCCTGAAGATCGAGGACTTGATGCAGGAACTGAAAAAAGACTACACGGTGGTCGTCGTCACCCACAATATGCAGCAGGCGGGCCGGGTCGCCGACCGCACGGCCTTTTTCCTGTTGGGGGAATTGGTGGAGTATGGCGAAACCGCCGTCATGTTCAACACCCCGTCCGACAAGCGCACCGAGGATTATATAACCGGCCGTTTCGGCTGATAAAGGAGCGAACGATATGCCCAGAACCCTGTTTGACGAAGAGCTCGCCCGCCTGCACACCGATCTGGCGGATATGGGCCGCCGGGTGGACACGCTCATGCAGGACGCCATCCGCTGCCTGAAATCCATGGACCGGCCCCTGGCCCAAAAGATCGTGCCGAGGGACGCCGAGATCAACACCATGGAAAAGAAAATCGAACACAGCTGCATGAACCTGCTGGCCCTCCAGCAGCCGCTCGCCCGGGACCTGCGGGTCATCACCGCCACCCTGAAGATCCTGACCGATATGGAGCGGGTGGCGGATCAGTGTGCGGATATTTGTGAAATTCTCTCCACCGTGGCAGGCATGGCCGGTCAAACTCCTTCCCCTCGGCTGATGCGGATGTTCAGCAAAGCGCGGGCCATGTTCGCCGGCGCGCTGGACGCCTATCTGCGCCGGGACACCGAAGCCGCCAAGGAAATCTGTTCCATGGACGACGAGGTGGACGCCCTGTTTTCCTCTTCCATTCTCGATCTGTGCGGGCAGTTGGAGCATCGGCCCTCTTCCGTGCCCTCCACCGTGGATTTCATGTTCATCGCCAAATATATCGAACGGATCGGCGATCACGCCACCAACATCGCGGAGTGGGCGATTTTTGTCGAAACGGGGGTCCACCCCAACCTCAACGACGCCGTGTCCCCGGCCATTCCGGTCGAAGAGGAAAAATCCCTCGACAAGGCGTCGGAAGAGGAGATATAATGGAGATGTGCCACATAGATTATACAGAAAGGGCGGGACGCCATGCCGCTGATTTATATCGTGGACGACGAGCCCCATATCCGCCGTCTGGCCTCCATCGGACTGCGGGACGCGGGATTTGAAACGGCGGAGTTTTCCGACGGCGCGGTTTTGCTGCATGCCGTGCGCCAAAAGCTGCCCGACGCGGTTCTGCTCGACTGGATGATGCCGGGGCAGGACGGGATCGCCGTGCTGAAAAGCCTGCGGGGGGATCCGACGACCCGGCCGGTGCCCATTCTGATGATGACCGCCCGCACCGACGAGGTGGACCGGGTGCTGGGGCTGGAGATGGGGGCGGACGACTATATCACCAAGCCCTTCAGCGTCAAGGAGCTTGCGGCCCGCGTCCGCGCGGTGATCCGGCGGCAGGAATATTTAAACGCCGCGGGGGAACCGGTGCTGTCCGGGCACGGGATCACGCTGGACTACGCCCGCCGCGCCGTGACGAAAAACGGGGAGCCGGTAGAACTGACCCACCGGGAATTTGAACTGCTCTATACCCTGATGAAAACGCCGGGCCGGGTGTTTACCCGGGAAATGCTGCTCGATACGGTCTGGAAGGTGGAATTTTACGGGGATACCCGCACAGTGGACGTGCACATCCGGTATCTCCGGCAGAAGCTTGAGGACGAGCCGGACAATCCGAAACGGATTCTGACCGTCCGGGGCGTGGGATACCGGTTTGCGGAATAAACGGAATTAACCCGGCCGTCCGGCCGGAGAAGGGGGACGGCAGACATGCGAAAACGGTTTTTCCGGGCGGCTATTGTATCCATTGTCGCGGGCCTTCTGGTCGCGTTTCTATTTGCCGTGCCCCTGATGCGGCAGGTGTACACCGATGAGATTCGGGAGCGGCTGACGGCGGTGCTGGCTCTGGCCGGCGAAATGGAGATTCCGGATAACACGCTTCCGGAGACCATTGCCCGCTTGGGCGGAAGTTTGGCCGGGGAGGACGTATCCGTCCGCCTGACGGTCCTGGATGAACAGGGCCGTGTCCTGGCGGACAGTGAGGCCGACGCCGGGGAAATGGAGAACCATGCGTCCCGGCCGGAATTTCAGGAAGCCATGGACACCGGTGTGGGGGAGGATATCCGCAGAAGCTCCACTATGGGTGGGCGCCAGATGTATATGGCCCGCAAAATCACCGACGAGGACGGGCAGGCGCGCATCTACCGGGCGAGCGTGTCTCTTGACGGGACCGATCAGGTCCAGGGGACCCTTTGGTTGTGCGGAGGCGTGGGCATTTTCATGGGGCTGGTGGCGGCACTGATCAGCGCTCACTATGCCGCCGGGCGGGTGGTGCGGCCTCTTCAGTCCCTGACGAGTGCCGCCCGCGCCATGGCCGAAGGGGATGTCCCGGCCAAGGTGGAAGGGGCACCGGATGAGATGGGAGAACTGGCGGGCGCCTTTAACACCATGGCGGACCGTCTGGCCGCCGCGCACATGGAGCTGAAACAGGCGAACGACCGTCTGGCCGGAATCTTGCAGGGGATGGACGACGGCGTGTTGGCTGTGGACGCCGGGGGACGGATTCTTCTCATGACCCGCCGAGCGCGGGATTTGCTGGGAAACTGCCCACAGGAGGTTCGGCGGCTGTCCGAGTGCGGCGCCCATTACCTGGCCGTCGGGGAAATCCTGGACCGGGTGATGCGGGAAGGCGATCCTGTCCGGGAAACGCTCTGCCTCGCGCCGGAAGAACGGATCCTCCAAGTTTACGCCGCCCGGGCCGGCGAAGGTTCCGAGAGCGGTGCCCTCGCGGTACTCTCCGATGTGACCCGGCTGCGCAAACTCGAGCAGATGCGCAGCGATTTCGTCGCCAATGTCACCCATGAACTCAAAACCCCGCTGACCTCTATTCGGGGATATATCGAACTGCTCAAGTCGGGAAACCGGGATCCGGAAACCGCCCGCTCCTTTTATGAGATCATCGAGATCGAGGCGGAGCGCCTGCAAAAGCTGACCGACGATCTGCTCCAACTCTCCGAGATCGAGAACGGCACACCGGAGTCGGAACCCCCTCTCACCTCCTTGGCTGAGACGGTGGAAAAGGTCGCCGCCTCCCTTCAGCCCGAGGCGGATGCCCGGGGGATTCACCTGCATCTGTTCGTCCCCTCCGAGCTTCAGGTACGCGCCCATCCCCGGCGGCTGTATCAACTGATGAAAAACCTGATGGAAAACGGGATCAAATACAACCGCGACGGCGGCGTGCTCAATGTCAGCGGAGCGGTCGAACGCGGTGTGGTGGTCATCCGGGTACACGACACCGGGATCGGCATTCCGCCCGAACACCGGGATCGGATTTTCGAACGGTTTTACCGGGTGGACAAAGGAAGAAGCCGGGAACTGGGGGGCACCGGGCTGGGACTGTCCATCGTCAAGCATATCGTCGGTCTGTACGGCGGCGATGTCAGCGTGGCCAGCGAGCCCCAGGTGGGGACGACCTTTACGGTTCGGCTGCCGATGGAATAACATGGAATAATATGGAAAAGAGGCTGCTGCATAAGGAATCCTTTTGCAGCAGCCCCTTTGCATCCCTTGCGGGCCATACACGATGGCCCGCCTTTCGCGTTTTCGAGGCGAGAACCCGCCTTTTCCCATTTTCGATTATTCCTGGGGCGGCCGTTTCTGTGGATTTCCGCCGTAGGCGGCCCGAAAAGCCTTTACCGGCGGACCGGCACCCAAACCAGCATATCGCTTTCACCCCGGTTGGCGAAAGCAAAATAGGGGACAAAGGTCATCTCGACGGGCTCCAATTCCTTTTCCAAAGGACGGTATGGGTTTCCGGCTTCCGGGCGTTTCCGCCGCCAGCCCGAGGTTTTGATCACAGGCAGGGGAAAAGCCGGATGCCGCTCCACCCGGGTACCGGCCTCCCATTCGGCGTAGGTTTCGGGACGCCTGTCCAGAAGCAGGTCGTGGACCCTCCCCTGATGATCCGTTCCCTCCACGCAGTACACCACAGGGCCCCGCTGCAGGGCGGCTCGGCCTGCGTCGGCGTGGATCCGGGGATCGGCTTCCATCAAAACGGGAGGCATGTCGAGATCCAGATCCAGCATCACGTCGTCTTCCTCGCAACCAACCGTCACATACCCCTTTTCCGGGGCCGACGTGACCACTTGGCCGCCGCACAGCAGGGTATAGCGGCGGCACCATCCGGGGATGCGCAGGGCCGCTTGGAGGCCCCGGGCCCCGGTGATGTGCAGCCGGATCCGGCCTTCCGCCGGATAACGGGTTTCCTGCCGGAGGACGACTGCCTGCTCTCCCATCCGCCAGCGGGCGGTCCCTTCCATATATTGATGGATATAGAAAGTCTGGTCGTCATAGGTGATTCCATAATTGCCGATGGAGGCGATCAGCCGGGTGACATTTGGCGGGCAGCAGGAGCAGTCAAAGACCTCCACCCGCTGGGGAATGGGCAGCACCTCGCCGCCTTCCAGCGAACGGTCCCGGCCACGGCGATCCAGGTCGATCTCCAGGGGATTTTCGTAAAAGAAACTCCTGCCGTCCAGGGAAAGACCGGAGAGAAAGCCATTGTAGAGCACCCGTTCCACCGTGTCGGCATACCGGCCGTCGACTTCCAGAAGCAACATCCGCTGTGCGAACAGCACCAACGCGATCGCAGCGCAGGTTTCCGCATACGCCGTTGCGTTGGGAAGGTCGAAATCCTTGGTAAAGGCTTCCCCTGTCCGGGTGGAGCCCACGCCGCCGGTGATGTACATGCGCTGTCCGACGATATTGTCGAACAGGGCGCGGCAGGCGGCCAGCAGTTCTTCGTCTCCGGTCTCGTAGGCCACGTCCGCCATGGCGCTGAACAGGTAGCCGGCCCGCACCGCGTGACCTTCCGCCGTCAATTGCTTACGGACCGGCAGATGGCTTTGCGTATAGCAGGAATGTTCCCACGCTGCCATACAGGCGGGGTCCTTGTCATTGTTGCCCCGTTGATCCAAAAACCAGCGGCTCAGGCGGAGATACCGTTCTTCGCCGGTGCAGCGGTAAAGCCTGACCAGGGCCAGCTCGATTTCCTCGTGTCCGGGTGTGGCGAACGGCGGGCTCTGGTCTTCCATAAAAATCTTGGCGATGCAGTCGGCATACCGGCACATGGACCGCAGAAACCGGTCCCTGCCGGTGGCCTCATAATACGCCACGGCGGCCTCGATCAGATGCCCTGCGCAGTATAGCTCGTGAGCCGACCGCTGCTGAAAACGCTTTCCCGGTTCGACGACAGTAAACCAGACATTGAAATAGCCGTCCTCCTGCTGATGGGTCACGATCTGTTCCACCAGTTCCTCCACCCGTTCTTCCAGCCAAGGATCCGGATGCTTACACAGGATATACGCCGCCGATTCGATCCATTTGGCTACGTCGGAATCGTAAAAGACATGGGGCTTATGCGGCATTCCCTCCTTCCAGTCGAACCGAAAGGAGGCGAATCGACCGGTTTCCTCAAAGCGTTTCCAGACATTGCGTATCGTGACCGTGCGGTTGATTTCCTGCCGGTCATGCCAAAATCCGTTGTCCAGCTCCACACAGGCAAAGGGGACACTCTGGTACTGGGTCATACTTCTTTCTTTCCTTTCTTTCCGTTGGATTGCAAACTCGGGCTTGTTTTGGTATTATCTTATCAAGATTTGTGCCGGCTGCTCAAGGACAAAAAAGAGGAAATAAGGGAGAAAATCCGATATGATCCAGCTTTTCGCCGATCCGGCCCTGCAGGTTTCCTATCTGTACAGCGGTTTGTTTTCCACCCAGGCGGAATGGACCCATCCCTGGCGCACCATCGACAGCTATGAAATTTTGTATGTGGTGGCCGGCGACGTGTATTTGGAAGAAGAGGGAGACCGGTATCATCTCAAGGAGGGGGATCTGTATCTGCTCCAGCCGCATGGCCGTCATGGAGGGTACCGGCCGAGCTGGGGCAGAACCTCTTTTTATTGGGTGCATTTCGTCACCGATCATTGGCCGGGGTTGGGCCTTGAGGCAGGCCTGTTGTCGGTGCCCGATTCCTACCGGTTTTCGTTGCTGTTTAAGCAGCTTCTTCACATTGCCAATACACCGGGGTATCCGGCCTATGCGCCCGACACCGCCCTGGCCCTCCTGCTCGCGGAACTGGCCGCTGCCGGCGAGGGTATGCGAAACGGGGACACGCCGCTGGTGTCGGAGATTGCGGAATGGATCCGCATCCACAGCCGGGATAAACTGACCGTTCGGGAGGTGGCGGCCCAGTTTGGTTATCATCCCGATTATCTGTGTGTCCTTTTTCAAAAGGCGATGGGGATGTCCCTGAAAAGCTATATCAGCGGGGAACGCATCAAATTGGCGCAAAGCCTGCTGCTGACC
>USDZ01000080.1 GCA_900553525.1 uncultured Oscillospiraceae bacterium | reverse complement strand
CCTATGCCCTTCTAGGGCTCCTTCATGCCACCCGTTTTACGGGTGGTCATGACTCTAAAAGATTCCATAGTTGAGAAAAAGGCTTTGAACAAGCAACGCTGACCGTATATGGCAGTTCGAAGAGATCAGTTCTGACCGATCAGATCCTTCATACTGTAAAAGCCAGCCGGACGGCTTGCCAAGAAGAGCGCCGCGTTCAGTGCGCCCACGGCAAAAATTTCCTTGGACATGGCGGTGTGGGTAATGGTGACAATCTCATCGTGTCCGGCGAAAATCAGTTCGTGTTCTCCCACAATGGTACCGCCGCGGATAGAGGAAAAACCAATCTCTTCTTTGATGCGTTTTTCGCGCCGATCGTGCCGGTCAAACACATACCGGGGAGTATAATCCAGTCCTTCGGATACGGCATCTGCCAGCATCAAGGCGGTACCGGAGGGAGCATCCACTTTTTGATTGTGATGCTTTTCCACAATCTCTACGTCAAAATCGTTTCCCAGGACAGAGGCCGCTTTTTTCGCCAGTTCCATGATAAGACTGACGCCCATGGACATATTGGCGCTGAAAAAGACCGGAATATCGGCCGAAGCATCCTTCAACGCCAGCACTTGTTTTTCATCGAGACCGGTCGTGGCCATCACAAGGGGAAGCCGGTTATCCAGCGCATAGGACAGCACGCCCGAAAAAGCGGAAGGATGGGAAAAGTCAATGACAGCGTCGGCTTTCAGACCGCAGTTGGCTGGATTGGCGTAGACTGGAAAGCCGGCGTGGTTTTCGGTATTGAGATCAAATCCGGCGACGATGGAACAGTCGCACCGTTCGGCAGCGCAACGGGTGATGACGTGCCCCATTTTGCCGTTACATCCGCTGAGGATCAGTCGAACCATATGGGACTTCCTTTCTTTTTCTATTCCGGCAGAGTCAATCCGCGCAGCCTTATTTTACGAGGTGATACTTTTTGAGTACAGCGGCGAGCTTGTCTTTTGACGCGCTGTCCATGCCGTACAGGGGAAGGCGGCACTCACCGACATCCCATCCCATCCGATTCATAGCCTCTTTGACAGGAATGGGATTGACATCCATAAACATGGCATTGGCCAGTTCCAGCAGTTCGAGCTGCAAGGCGCGGCTGCCCTCCACGTCTCCGGCGAACCACTTGGCGACAATGTCATGTGTACGGCGAGGTTCAATATTCGCCATGACGGAGATGACGCCCTTGCCCCCCAGGGAGAGCAACGGCACGATCTGATCGTCGTTGCCGGAATAGATATCGATGTCGCACAGGGCAGCCACCTGTGCTGCAGCGGAAATATTGCCGTTGGCCTCTTTAACGGCCACGATGCGAGGATGCTTAGATAAGGTGGCGATCGTTTCGGGCTTGATGTCCACCCCGGTTCGGGAGGGAACATTATAGAGTAGAATAGGCAGATTTACGGCGTCGGCCACAGCCGTGTAATGAGCTACCAAGCCGCGTTGAGAAGTCTTGTTGTAATACGGCGTAACCAGCAGCAAGGCATCCGCTCCGAGCCTTTCCGCCTCTTGGGACAGTTCGATGCAATAGGCCGTATCGTTGGAACCGGTTCCGGAAATAACCGGGATCCGGCCGGCAGTCTGCTCGACGGCGGTACGGATGACTTTGATATGTTCTTCGTGGGTGAGGGTGGAAGATTCCCCGGTGGTGCCGCACGCGATGATGGCGTCGGTACCGTTTTGAATCTGCCACTCAATCAGTTCCCGATACTTCGCATAGTTGACGCTGCCGTCAGCATTCATCGGGGTGACAATGGCCACGCCGGAGCCGGTAAAAATGGTTTGCTTACTCATACTGGAAGCCCCCATTCAAAATATTGATATGATCAGTCCATGTATCCCTCGGCGCAGAGCAGTTCCGCCATCAGGACGGCACCGCCGGCGGCACCTCGGAGGGTGTTGTGGGACAGGCCGACAAATTTATAGTCGTATTGAGTATCCTCCCGCAGACGCCCCAGAGAGATCGCCATGCCTTTCTCAAGATCACGATGCAGACGGGTCTGGGGCATGTTATCCTCCTCAAAATAGTGGAGGAACTGCTTGGGCGCGCTGGGAAGCGCCAGCTCCTGCGGGCGTCCTTTATAGGTTTTCCAAATGTCCAGGATTTCCTCTTTCGATGGTTTGTCTGCAAAAGAACAGTACACGGCGGCAAAATGGCCGTCTGAAACCGGCACCCGCAGACACTGCGCGGTAAAGGCGGGAGACTTTGCAGGTACAATCACACCGTTCTCGAGTTTTCCCCAGATTTTGAGCGGTTCCTGTTCCGATTTTTCTTCTTCTCCGCCGATATAGGGAATGACATTGTCCACCATCTCCGGCCACCGTTCAAAGGTTTTGCCGGCGCCGGAGATCGCCTGATAGGTACAGACGAGTGCCTTTTCGACTCCGAATTCGGACAGAGGAAAGAGAGCGGGAACATAGCTCTGGAGAGAACAGTTGGATTTGACCGCCACAAATCCCCGTTTGGTGCCGAGACGTTTCCGCTGAAAAGGGATCACGGCGGCGTGGCCTGGATTGAGCTCAGGGATAATCATAGGAACGTCGGGGGTTGAGCGGTTGGCGCTGTTATTGGAGATGACCGGACATTCCGCCTTGGCGTAGGCCTCCTCCAGTGCCTTAATTTCGGCCTTGGGCATATCCACTGCGCAGAACACGAAATCCGCCATCGACGCGACTTTTTCCACCTGGGAGGCATCCTGCACCGTCATATTTTCCAAAGAAGCCGGCAGCGGTGTTTTCATAGCCCAACGGCCATCCAACGCTTCCCGATACGTTTTTCCGGCGGAACGGGGGCTTGCAGCCAAGACGGTAACCTCAAACCACGGATGTTCCGCCAGCAACGTGGCAAAGCGCTGTCCTACCAGGCCTGTACAACCAATGATGCCGACGCGACGCTTCTTCATGGGAAAAACTCCTTTCCGCCCGAGGCGGATACTTCACCTTCATAAAGGTGAGCCTCATGCCAAGCAAAATTGCCGGAATAAGAAAAAACCGGTTGAAAACCGGCTGTCATCGTCTTATAATAGATGCATTGCCCGCAAAAAGCACTGCCCCTTTGCGGGAGAATAGCGCTCCATCATAAAATATGATGACAACCTTACAGTTCTTCACTGCAAAGCCAGATGTCCTGCCTTCCGGAAGTCGGACATCTTCGGCGTCGCACCCTTTTTCCCACGGTCAAAGACCCGGCGTCTCCCGGGGGATACTCATGTGCCGACGCGCCTCTATTCAGTATATTCACTTGGCATTTGGGTGTTCTTATTGTATCATTCGCTTATTGCCTTGTCAATCAGTGGCGGGGACTTTTCTACAGATCTTCAAATTTTATCAGAAGGACAGGCTTTTTGTATGAAAAAACAGGATTTTTATTATGAACTTCCTGAAGACCGGATCGCTCAGGAACCGGTCGAACCGCGAGACCATTCCCGCATGTTGGTGCTGGACCGCAAAACAGGTGCGCTTGAGGACCAGCATTTTTATGATTTGCCGGATTATCTGCACAAGGGAGACTGCCTTGTTCTCAACGACAGCCGGGTGCTCCCAGCCAGGCTGTATGGAGAAAAATGCGGAACCGGCGCAGCGGTGGAGCTGCTGCTGCTCACGCCGAAAGGGGATGACCGCTGGGAGGTTCTGGCGGGTCCCGGACGCCGGGCAAAACCGGGTGACCGCTTACGGTTTGGGGATGGAATCCTGGAAGCCGAGATTCTCGACATTTTGGAGGGAGGAAACCGGCTGGCCCGCTTTTATTACCAGGGAAATTTCTACGCGGTACTCGAACAGGTCGGGCAAATGCCACTTCCTCATTATATCAAAAAGCAGATAAAGAATAAGGAGCGGTATCAGACGGTCTATTCCCGGGAGCCAGGTTCCGCTGCGGCCCCCACAGCCGGCTTGCATTTTACGCCTGAATTACTTGACAAGCTCCGGCTCATGGGGGTGGATACGGCTTTTGTCACCTTGCATGTCGGACTGGGCACCTTCCGCCCTGTTAAGGTAGAGGACATTACAGAACATAAAATGCATGCAGAGCATTATGAATTATCAAAAGAGGCAGCCGACCGGATCAATCGTACACGGGAGCGGGGCGGCCGTGTCATTGCTGTGGGAACCACCAGCTGCCGTACCCTGGAAAGCGTTGGCCTGACAAACGGCCGGGTGGAACCAGGAGAGGGGTGGACCAACATTTTCATCTATCCCGGCTATACTTTTCAGCTTCTCGATGGGTTGATCACCAATTTTCATCTGCCGGAAAGTACCCTCATCATGCTGGTAAGCGCCTTTGCAGGGCGGGAACACACGATGGAGGCTTATCGGCATGCAGTGGAGGATGGATACCGGTTTTACAGTTTCGGAGACAGTATGTTAATTCTGTAGATCAAAACCGGAATAAGGGCTGTATGAATGCCGGATCCTGGCAGAGCCGGTACAGTCCGCGGTTTGCCTATTCCCAGGCTGCACAAGAAAAGAGACGGGCCGCTTTTTTGAACGGTTATAATCGCGTTTGATTTTCTGCATACCAGGATGCACAATGGTTGTAGAAATCGGCTAAAATAAAGAATTCATCTTGATAAACAGTGGGAATTTCTTCGTTAATGCAGATGTACGGATCCATCTGTCCCGTTATCTGCGCTTTGATCGCCATACCAATCCACTGTTCAAACCGGTCGCAACAGGCGGCATAGTCTTGAACACGACTGTGGATGATTTCATCCCGGATGCTCCATCGATCGATTACGTAACGCATCGTGCCCAGTAAATTCTGCCGGTGTTCCCACATTTTTTTGAGATTGCGGGAGAATCCGATAAATTCAGGTGGTAATGGTTCTCCTTTGATTTGCTTTTGTAAAGCTTCCTTTAGTCCGAACAGGCAGCCGAGTCCTTTATATGCGGTCTTTTCTCCATATAGCTGCATATTCCGATCCAATTCGGTTATGGTGATGGTTTTTCCCCAGATTTCGGGAATGAATTTCATCAGGGCATCGTATACCTGATTTGGAACATAATCGGTGCGGATCCGAATGGAGCACACAGGGTATTGATATTCCTTTGCCCAGCGAATACGGTCCTCCGGCACCTGAAGGGTATGGGCCTTCAGCTTGGTCAGTGAAGTGCGCACGGTGTCGAAGGGCAGCATTTGTTCCACCAGCTCTGTGGATTGTAGCCGGGGAGCGAAAAAAACTTCTTTTTCATCGTCATATCCATAAAGGAGGGCCTCATGAAAAAAGTCGCCCCCATCTTGCCCTTTGTGGTATAGTATAACCATGACGTAACGCCCTTCGCGCAAACGACGAAGGATGAGTGAAAAAAGTTCTTCTTCCGCAAGGGAGAAGAGGGGCATTTCCTCGAAAGCCAAAATATCCCAAAAGTAAGATGTCGGATAATGGGTCTCTCCATCCCCGAAATAACAGGAATAAGTGGGATCCATATAGAGATGGAGATGGGTAGATAGCCATTCCTCTCCAAAAGGCGACGCCTGAATCATGGCGAGTTTTTCAAAAACCCAGCATTCTGTGATCACGGCGGTGTTGAGTTCGACAGGCAACCGTATCTCCATAGCTATGCCTCCGCTAAATAAATTTTTATTGTAAAATAATACATTATTTTCTCCTTATTTGTCAAAGATTTTTTGATCAATTTGATTTTTCCTTGAAAAACCCCCGCAAAACGGATACCGTTTTGCGGGGGTTGGCCGTTTTACTGGATGCCTTCGATTTTAGGCAAAGCATCAAAACCGGCCTGGAGATCTTCATCGGTGGGGATGTAGTCCGTCATAGTTCCCTCCAAATAGGAGGTATAGGCATTCATATCAAAATATCCCGTCCCAGTCAGGCCGAAGAGAATGGTTTTCTCTTCTCCGGTCTCTTTACATTTAAGCGCTTCATCGATAGCGACGCGAATGGCATGGGAGGATTCGGGTGCGGGGAGAATGGTCTCCTCTTTGGCAAATTGAATAGCCGCCTCGAAAACCTTGGTTTGTTCCACCGCTACAGCTTTCATATATCCGTCGTGATACAGCTTGGAAAGGATGGGACTCATACCATGATAGCGCAAGCCTCCCGCGTGATTGGCTGAGGGAATGAAATCACTGCCCAAGGTGTACATCCGGGCAAGAGGGGTGACATGACCGGTGTCGCAGAAGTCGTAGGCATAGCGTCCCCTGGTCAGAGAGGGGCAGGAGGCCGGCTCGACAGCGATGAATTCGGTGCCGGAACGGGTTCCATTGAGAGTGTCCTGCATAAAGGCAGCCATCAGTCCCCCCAAGTTGGAACCGCCGCCAGCGCAGCCGATAACGATATCGGGATACTCGCCGATCTTTTCCATTGCCGCTTTCGACTCCAATCCGATGATGGATTGGTGGAGTAACACCTGGTTGAGAACGGAGCCCAGCACATAACGGCAGCCGGGAGTGTGCAGAGCTTTTTCGATCGCCTCGGAGATCGCACAGCCAAGGGAACCGCCAGTGCCCGGATGGACCTTCAAAATAGCGCGCCCGGCCTCCGTGGTGTCGGAGGGGCTGGGAATGATGTCAGCGCCGAAGGTTTGAATAACCGCCTTGCGGAAGGGTTTTTGTTCGTAGCTTACCTTGACCATGTAAACGGTCAGGTCCAAGCCGTAATGCGCACAGGCCATCGAAAGGGCCGTACCCCACTGGCCGGCACCCGTCTCCGTGGTCAGAGAGGTCAATCCCTGCTTTTTTGCGTAGTATACCTGTGCGGCGGCTGAATTGAGCTTGTGAGAACCAGAGGTATTATTCCCTTCAAATTTATAATAGATTTTTGCCGGGGTATCCAGCGCCCTCTCCAGGTTATATGCCCGGATCAGGGGAGAGGGCCGGAAAATACGGTAAAAATTGAGGATTTCCTCCGGAATATCAATATAACGATCGGTGGCGTTCATTTCCTGGGCGCAGAGTTCTTCGCAAAAAATAGGCAACATGTCCGCCGGACCTACCGGTTGGTGGGTGCCGGGATGGAGATAGGGGTCAGGCTGTTCTTTCATATCGGCTCGGATATTATACCATTGCTTCGGCATCTCTTCTTCACTCAAATAGATACGGTAGGGGCTGTTTTGGATATTGCTCATCTTTTTCATCCTTTCATGATCGATAATTTTTAGATGATTGATTTTAAAAAGACATGTTTACGGCAAGTTCCTAATTGCCGCACTCGATGCTGATTTCATTGAATTTTTGCAGAAGGGTATCGATCGAAGCCGTGCGTTTCTCTGTCTCTTTAAGGTCGAGAACCGTCTGGCCCGCGTGCATCATCACCAGCCGAGTACCGTACTGGACAGCGAAGCGCAGATTATGAGTGACCATCAGGGTGGTGACGTGTTTATCCTCCACCAGACGCTGTGTGATCTCCATGACCCGTTCAGAGGATTTGGGATCGAGGGCCGCGGTATGTTCGTCGAGAACCAAGATATCGATATTGGTCATACCCGCGATCACAAGGGCCAGCGCCTGCCTCTGTCCGCCAGACAAGGAACCGACCGGCTGATTTAAACGGTTTTCCAAACCCATGTTGCAAATCTCCAGCATGGCGCGGTAAGCGTCGATACGTTTTTTACTGATGCCGGGAGCCAGGGAATAGCGGCCTTTCTTGTTATCTGCCAGGGCCATGTTTTCCAGAATGGTTAGATCCGGGCAGGAGCCACGGGCCGGATCCTGGAATACGCGGCCGATAAACGCGGCCCGTTTGTGTTCAGAAAGGCGGGTAATATCCCGATTCCGATAGAAAAGACGGCCGCCGTCGAGCGGCAGG
>USDZ01000079.1 GCA_900553525.1 uncultured Oscillospiraceae bacterium | reverse complement strand
GCTCAATGCGGGTGCGGAAAACCGAGGCGAGATCCTTGACCAATTCCCGAAAGTCCACCCGGCCGTCGGCCGTAAAATAAAACAGGATCTTGGAATTATCGAAGGCATATTCCACATCCACCAGTTTCATGTCCAGCTTGTGCGCGGCGATCTTTTCCTGACAGATCTGCATCGCCTTCCGCTCCCGCTCGGCGTTCTCGCCCGCCCGCTTCAGATCCTCGGGCCCGGCCGCGCGCAGAACCGGCTTGAGCGGCCGCACCAGGGTCTCATCCGACACCTGTTTGTTGGGAATGACGACCTCGCCGCATTCCATGCCACGGGCGGTTTCGACCACCACGTGATCCCCCTTCCCGAGGACATTGCCGGCTGGATCGAAATAATATACCTTCCCCATATTCTTAAAACGGACTCCAATGATTTCGGCCATAGTATCCACCTTTCTATTCATACGCCTTCCGGCCGGAAACAGCCTCCTAAGGCGGAGATCCTCACCGTCCGGCGGCCTGCCGCAGACAGGCACAGAGCCGCGTGATGAGGAGCGTGTGATTGGCGTTGTGGCGCCGGGCATCCTCCAATTTCCGAACCGTATCCAGCAGACGGAGCAGACGCTCCCGGGAAAGGACACGGGCCAGCCCGGCCGCAGTGTCGGGTGCAATAGAGAGGCAGTCGGTTCCCCCGCTGCGCAGAATCAAGGCATCTCGGAACACCAGCGCGAGGCCGGCGAGTACGCCCGGCAAAACCTCCCGGTCTTTCTCCAGACGTCCGGTCAGCCGCAGAAGCGGCAGTTCCACCGGGGAGGCGACGGCGGCCGCCAATTCGGGGACCAGCGCCCGAACCCGCTGGTAAACCCCATCGGACAAACCCTTTAAGGCTTGTCCGACCACTCCGCCGGAAAGCCGGACCGCCTGACGCCGGTCCTCCGGGGAAACGTCGGGCAGAAGAAGCCCCAGCAGAGCCTCAGCTTCCCCCTGAGGCAGGCCGGACAGTGTCAGCGTCACCACCCGGGACCGAATGGTGTCCAGAAGCTGTCCTCGGTTTTCACAGGTCAAAAGGAAAAGTGCGCTCGCGGGCGGCTCCTCCAAAATTTTAAGCAGGGCGTTCTGAGCCTGTTCGGTCATATTCTGCACCTCGGCGAGAAGGAACACCCGACGGGGCGCCTCGTTGGGGAGGATATAGGCATCCTCCCGCAGAATCCGGACCGTCTCAATATGAAAGGAACGGGCGACACCGTCTCCCCCTGCCTCCAGAATATCGGGATGGGATCCCACCGCCGCTTTGCGGCAGCCGAGACAGGCGCCGCAGGGGCGGTCGCCTTCCCCGGTGCAGACCGCCGCCATAGCCGTCAACCTGGCCAAGGTGCGTTTCCCGCATCCGGCCGGTCCCTCAAACAGCAGGGCATGCGGAAGCCGCCCCCCGTCAACGCAGGCAGAGAGCCGCTCTTTCGCCTCGGTATTTCCGGCAAACGTCAGGAATCCGGCGTCCGGCGTCGGTCCGGGTACGCGGTCAAAGCGCATGGAAACCTCCGGTCTCTCCGCAAAAGCGGTTACAGCTTCTCATAGCGCTCAATGTCGGTGACAAACACCGTGGCGCCGCCGACCGTCACCTCCATAGGGAAAGAGGCATAAGTGCTGGTACCGTACGTATCGCTGAGGACCGTCTGGCTGCGCTTACGGGAATGTTTCTCAATGATGGAGATCACCTCGTCCACCCGGCTGTCGTCGGTCCCCATCAGGAAGGTGGTGTTGCCCGCCTTGAGAAAACCGCCAGTGGTGGCGAGTTTGGTGACGGAAAAGCCTGCACGGGTCAAAGCGGACGAAACGGAACCGCTGTCGTCCTTATTCACGATGGCAAAGATTAATTTCATCGACATAGCTGTTCCTCCATACTGTTCCGGCCGCCGAAAAACCGTGCCCGATCATTCGGAATACCCGGAACATCTTTATTATACTGTATTTTTAGCCGTCTGACAAGGATAATTCCGGGCTTTCCGTGTTCGGCGCCGAAAACCGCGGCAAGAGACCTCTTTCCTTCTTTTCCCATGCGTTAACCCGAACCCTTGACTTTTACAGGGGATTGAGATAGGATTATTGCAAACGGTTTGCAATAGTGGAAAGGAATCGGCTCATGAAACGACTCTACGGCGGCGTTGTGCTGCTTATGGCGGGAATCACCGCCGTGTCGATCGGCATCACAGCCCTGCTCGGCCATTACCGAACCCGGCGTGAGGAGGGCTTTGCTGTTATGGCGAGCTTTTATCCCATGTATACAGCCGCGCTCCAGGTGGCCGGGGGGGTCGACGGTGTAACGGTATCCTGTCTGACACAGCCCCAAACCGGATGTCTCCACGATTATCAGCTTTCGCCCGAGGAGATGATTGCCCTCAAAGAGGCGGATCTTCTGGTCCTAAACGGTGCGGGAGCCGAGTCTTTCCTATCTTCCGCCTTGTCCCAACTCCCAGAGCTGCAGATAGTGGATACCTCACAAGGAGTTTTCCTCCTGGAGAGCCGCGGATCGGAACATGTACATGACGGAGAGGAATCCGAAGAGGAGCACGCTCATACGGTCAATGAACACATCTGGATGAGTCCCGCCCGGTATGCCCGGCAGGTAGAAAATCTGCGAGACGCGCTGATCGAGGCCGATCCCGTCCACGCGGAGGCTTATCGGGCCAACGCCGAGGACTATCTTGCGAAGATTCGGGAGATGGAAACCCGCGTTGCCCGACTGGCAGAGACTCTGGAAGGTCTGGACTGCGTGACCTTTCACGACTCGGCGGCGTACCTGGCCGCCGATCTGTCCCTGCATGTGACGGCCTCGCTTTCCATCGGGGAGGAGAGCGGCGCATCGGCGGGGGATCTGGCTGAAGCAGCGGACGCGATCCGGGGACGGGACGTGCTGCTGCTCTACGACGGGCAGTATCCCACCGAGTACGCCTATCTCGCGGATTACGCGGCCTCCGGCCGGACGGTGGTGCTGGACACCGCAGTGAAACCGGCAGACGGCGTGGAACCGGCCGAGCGATGGCTGGACGCCATGGATGCGAATCTGCGCGCGCTCGAAAACGGGTAAGTCTTATTGCTGTCCCAACTCATTCTGACCATGGAAGGCGGAAAAGCATGGAACACTGCGGACTGCACTGTTTAAAAATCGAACAGATCGGCGTCACGTTGGGCGGAGAAGTTTTGCTGCGGGATGTCAGCCTCCACGCGCACTGTGGAGAGTTGACCGCCCTCATCGGCCGGAATGGGGCAGGAAAATCCACTCTGCTGCGCGCCATTCTGGGGGAGCTTCCTCACACCGGTAAAGTCGATTTCAGCGGCCACGGCGGGGTTCCGACGGTGGGTAAGCCCCGTATCGGCTATGTGCCCCAATCCCTGGATCTGGACCAGGGCTCCCCGGCGACGGTGTACGATCTGGCTCTGGCCTTTACCTCCTCCTATCCCGCTTTTCTCCCCAAAAACCGCCGGATTGAGCGAAAACTGCGGGACCATTTCTCTCGGTTTCGGGCGGATGGGCTGCTTAACCGGCCAGCGGGACGGCTGTCGGGAGGGGAACTGCAGCGGGTACTTCTGGCAATCGCTACCCTACCCATGCCCGATCTGCTTGTGCTGGACGAGCCGGTTTCCGGCGTGGACCGGGCGGGTCTGCGCGATTTCTACTCCCTGCTCGAAGATCTCAAGGCCACAGCCGATATGGTGATCCTGCTCGTCTCCCACGACCTGGATTTCGTTCGACGGGCCGCCGACCGGGTGGTCTTACTGGACAAAACGGTCCTCGCCTGTGGCCGGCCCGATGAGGTGTTCGCTACGCCCGCCTTTGCGGCGGCCTTTTCCGGGGAGGAGGATCGCCGTGCTTGACGCGCTGTTAACTCTTTTTGATTACGATTTCATGCGCCGCGCCCTGATCGCAGTGCTGCTTATCATGCCGCTGTTTTCCCTGCTCGGCACCCTGGTGGTCAACAACGGCATGGCCTTTTTTTCCGATGCTCTCGGACATTCCGCTCTGACCGGGGTGGGGATCGGGGTGATCTTCGGCTTGGCCGAGCCGGGTCCGGCGATGGTCCTGTTCGCGGTGGTTTTTGCCCTGCTGATGAACCGCATCCGCCATTCCCGCCTGTCCTCCACCGATACCGTTATCGGGGTCTTTTCTTCCTGCGGAGTAGCACTGGGATTGGTTATCCTGTCCCGCGGTGGGTTTTCGAATTATCAAAGCCTCCTCATCGGGGACATTCTGTCGATCTCTTCGGAACAACTGTGGGTGCTGGGAGTCACCCTCGCGGTGGTAGCTGCGCTGTGGCTCTGCTTCTTTAATCAATTCCATGCGGTGAGTATCAGCGCGCCGTTGGCGAGGAGCAAGGGCCTGGCTGTGGGGCTGTTCGACAACCTGTTTGTCGTGGTTATCGCCGTGGTGGTGATGCTTGCCATCCAGTGGGTCGGCCTGCTTCTCATCAACGCCATGCTCATTCTGCCCGCGGCCGCAGCCCGCAACATAGCCCGAAGCATGCGGAGCTACCTGTTGCTTGCTCTGATTTTCTCCCTCTTTTCCGGACTGCTCGGACTGTCCCTCTCCTATCTCAATGCCGTGGCGGCCGGGCCGACCATTGTTCTGGTGTCGGCAGCTCTCTTCTTCGGCACCTATTTCATGGGGCGGCGCGCGAAATGACCCTCCCGGAAGCGACGGCATCCGGTCTCGCCTACTGTCCGCATGGCGAGTGGATGGAAATTGGCTCCCATATGGCTCTGTGCCCGGCTGTTTCATATGGCTGTCACCCGTTGGACAACAAAAAGTACATGAACAGGGAGCACCCGGAGAACGCCACACAGGACGCCTTCATTGCCGGCTGACTTCATGCAACCCAGGGCCTGCATTCCTTTTTGTAAAACTTTCTTGACACGATCTAAACCGGCAAGGACTATTATTTTGTGAAAGTAGAAAGCCCTATAGACAACACGGAATTGCATTACGACGAAACAGGCGCATTTATGTATGCACGGTGAAGGCGTTAACGGAACAGCGAATTTTGGATGCTCAATATCCTATCGACTATGCCGACGGTGGGTAACACACATAACACAAAGGCGGAACCGTTCCCGGTTCCGCCTTTTGTCTCTATCCGTTTTATTTTACCAATTCAATGATCGCCATCTCGGCGGCGTCGCCGCGGCGGGCGCCGGTCTTGATGATCCGGGTATAGCCGCCGTTGCGGTCGGCATATCGGGGGGCGATTTCGTCAAACAGCTTTTTGGACACACTCTCCTTGGTGACAAACGAGAACACGAGACGTTTATTCGCCAGGGTAGGGTCCTTGGCAATGGTGATCATTTTTTCGGTCATGGACCGGACTTCCTTGGCACGGGTGACGGTGGTCTCAATCCGGCCTTTCTCCAGCAGGAAGGTCACCATGGCTCTAAGCATCGCCAGACGGGAGGCCGTCGGCCTGCCGAGCTTTCTGGTTCCGGGCATGTGATTCACTCCTTTTCCATCGGTTTGCGCCCTGTCAAACGGGCGGCGGCATTATTCCTCTTCGGCGTACAGGCTAAAGCCCAGTGACGCCAATTTGTTGATGACCTCTTCCAGGGACTTGCGTCCCAAGTTACGCACCTTCATCATATCTTCTTCGGATTTGCTGATCAAATCCTCGACGGTATTGATGCCGGCCCGTTTGAGGCAGTTAAAGGAGCGGACCGACAGGTCGAGTTCCTCGATCGTCATTTCCAAAACCTTTTCCTTGCCCTTATCGTCCTTCTCCACCATGATGGAGTCCCCGGCATAAGCCTCTCCGGACAGATCCACAAACAGGTTTAAATGCTCGGTGAGTACCTTTGCACCGAGAGAAACCGCCTCTTTGGCGGAGATGGTGCCGTTTGTCCACACCTCGAGCGTCAGCTTGTCATAGTCGGTGATCTGGCCGACACGAGTGTTCTCCACGGTGTAATTGACCTTCTGCACCGGCGTATAGATCGAATCCACCGGAATCAGACCGATTACTGGCTGCATCTGCTGCTTGTTCCTCTCAGCCGGGACATAGCCGCGGCCCTTGTCGAGAGTGATTTCCATATACAGTTTGGCGCCGTCGCCCAGCGTAGCGATATGCATATCGGGTTCGAGAATCTCGACCTCGCTGTCGCATTTGACCGAACCCGCCGTGACCTCGCAGGGGCCTTCGGCCTCGACGTATACGACCTTGGGACCGTCGCCATTGATCCGGGCGGTCAGGCCCTTGATATTGAGGATGATCTCGGTCACATCCTCTTTGACACCCTCAATGGTGGAAAACTCATGCAGGATCCCATCGATTTTCACCGAAGTAACGGCCACACCGGGCAGGGAGGATAGTAACACGCGTCTCAGGCTGTTTCCCAGGGTAGTGCCGTAGCCTCTCTCAAGCGGCTCCACCACGAATTTGCCGTAGGTGCCGTTGGCGGCGAGATCCTGAGCTTCGATTCTGGGCTTTTCAATCTCAATCATGCAAAAACCCTCCTTGTAAAAACGGAACAGATCCCTCCCGGCAGCACGCCGGGGATAGGAATGTCCGGATATATAGTCGGAAAAAGGGCGGAATAGCCCCGGCCATACACCGGGGACGCCTCTTACTTCGAGTACAGCTCGACGATGAGGGTTTCTTCAATCGGAAGCTCAATGTCCTCGCGGGCCGGTGCGGCCACAATCTTAGCCTCGAGGGTCTCGCGATTGAGATCCAACCACTTCGGAACCGGACGGGATCCGTTGGCCTCGAAAATCGCTTTCAGGCTGCCAAGGGAACGGCTGCCTTCCTTGACCGCCACCACCTGGCCCGGACGGGTCAGATAGGAGGGGATGTTGACCTTGCGGCCGTTCACAGTAAAATGGCCCTGGGTCACGAGCTGGCGGGCCTGAGCGCGGGAACTCGCGAAACCGAGGCGATAGACGACGTTGTCCAAACGGGATTCAAGCAGGCGGAGCAGGTTTTCACCGGGCGCGCCCGGCATTTTAGCCGCCAGTTCAAAATAATGATGGAACTGGTTTTCCAGAACTCCGTAATACCGTTTGGCATACTGCTTGGTCCGCAGCTGACGGCCGTATTCGGACGCTTTCCGGTTGCGCGCCTGGCCGTGCTGCCCAGGGGCATAGGAACGGCGGTCGACGGAGCACTTTTTGGTATAGCAGCGCTCGCCCTTCAGAAACAATTTCTGGCCTTCGCGGCGGCAAAGCCTGCACACCGGGCCGGTATATCTAGCCATATTGGTTGCACCTCCTGTAGTCGGTTAAACGCGTCTTCTTTTGGGAGGACGGCATCCGTTGTGGGGGATCGGGGTCACGTCTTTAATCATCGTGACCTCGAGCCCAGCGGTCTGCAGGGCGCGGATAGCCGCCTCACGGCCGGCGCCGGGGCCCTTGACATATACTTCCACTGTCTTCAGCCCATGCTCCATCGCTGCATGGGCCGCGGTCTCCGCCGCAGTCTGGGCGGCAAAAGGCGTGGATTTCCGGGAACCGCGGAACCCGAGCTCGCCCGCGCTTGCCCAGGACAGGGCATTGCCCTGTGTGTCCGTAATGGTGACAATGGTATTGTTGAACGTGGACTGGATATGCGCGGCGCCACGCTCGATATTCTTGCGTTCCTTGCGGCGGCGGGTGGGCGCACCCTTGCGCGCCGTGGTCTTGGCAGCAGCCATTCTAATCCCTCCTGCTTACTTCTTCTTGTTGGCGATCGTCTTACGGGGACCTTTCCGGGTGCGGGCATTGGTCTTGGAGCGCTGTCCCCGCACCGGCAGGCTTTTACGGTGGCGGACACCGCGGTAGCTGCCGATTT
>USDZ01000078.1 GCA_900553525.1 uncultured Oscillospiraceae bacterium | reverse complement strand
GGTGCTCGTCATGGTGGATGAACCAAGCCTCAAATCGGGCGGTGGCGTCGCGGCTCCGGTGGCCAAGAAAATCCTCGAGAATATCCTGCCTTATCTTGGGATCGAGCCCCGCTATACCGAAGCGGAATTGGCCTCTCTCAACCGTACGGTTCCCCGGGTGACATCCATGACCACTGCCGAGGCGGAAAATTCTCTCAAAACCAAGTCCCTCAAATCACAGGTGGTGGGTGAGGGCGTGACGGTTCTCCGGCAGGTGCCGGAGAACGGCGCTTCCATTCCGAAAGACGGGACGGTTTGGCTGTATACCGACGATACCGAGACCCAGACCACAACGGTGCCCGATTTCCGGGGGAAGACCGTGGCGCAGGTCAGTCAAGCGGCATCCTCCGCGGGCCTCAACGTCCAATTGTCCGGCATCACAGCCGGGGGAGGCGATCCCCTGTCGGTTCGCCAGTCGGTCGCCTTTGGCAGCAAAGTCCCCAAGGGTACCGTTGTCCAGGTGGAGTTCATATATGAAGACACCGTTCAATAGACCATAACCTTTCATTCATAGAGAATACGAGGCGACCTGTTTATGAAAAAGCCTTTTCGTCAACAGGACGTGTCAATCAAGGCCCCTTCCAGACAGATGTGGCGGCGGTCGCTGCTGACCCTCGTCATCGTCTGCTTCTGTTTCGGGGCGGTGGGCGGCAAGCTCGCCGTTATCCAGATCGGTGAATATGCCGTCTGGCAGGAACGGGCCATGGAACAGCAAATGTCCGACAGCATCATATCCCCGAAACGGGGATGGATCTATGATACCAATATGGAGGTGCTTGCACAGACCACGGAGGTCGCGACCATCATCATGGCCCCGAGCGAAATTCCCGACGAGGCCACCCGTACCCTGATTGCGGATGAACTTTCGGTTCTGCTGGAGATCAATCGGGATACGCTTTACAAAAAAACCGGAAAGAAGACATCCCTGTACGAAGTGGTGAAATCTAAAATCGACCATTCCCTCTGTGACACCTTCATCGATTGGGTCCAGGAACACCAGTTCACCGGCATATTCCGAGTCATTCAGGATTACAAACGGGAGTATCCGCTGGGAAGCGTACTCTCCTGTGTGCTTGGCTTCACGGGCACCGACAATTACGGCCTGGAGGGGCTGGAGGCGAAGTATGACAGCCAGCTCGCCGGCAAGGCCGGCCGGGTGGTGACGGCCAAAAACGGATGGGGTGACGCCATGCCGAATGAGCGTCGGTATGAAAGCACCATCGAGGCCGAGGCGGGCAACAGCCTGGTGCTCACCATCGATACCACCATCCAGCGCATCACCGAAAAATACCTCGAGATCGCGGTGCGGGAAACCGGCGCGACTAATCGGGGCGCGGCCATTGTCATGGACGTGCAGACCGGCGCGATCCTGGCCATGGCCACCAAAGGGGATTACGACCTCAACCAGCCGCGGGAGCTCACCGATCCTGATGCCGCCGCCCAGATTGCCCTGCTGTCGGGGGATGAACAGAGCGCCGCCCTGCTTGAGGCACTCCAGAAACAGTGGAAGAACAAACCGATTTCCGAGTTTTACGAACCGGGATCGGTGTTCAAGGTGTTCACAGCCTCTGCAGGGGTGCAGGAGGGGCTGGTCAATGAAAACACGCATTTCTTCTGCAGCGGCACCTACACCATGCCCGGCGTTAAGCCGATGAAATGCCATGTCTATCCCCGCAGCCACGGGGATCAGACCTTTGCCGAGGCCATCGCCCACTCCTGCAATCCGGCCTTTATGACCCTCGGCGGAATGATCGGCGGCCATTTGTTTTGCCAGTATCACGCCGCGTTCGGCTTCACCGAACTGACCGGCATCGATATGCTGGGAGAGGCGCGGGTCACCCCGACCCTCTACCATGTGGAGGAAACGATCCGTCCGGTGGACGTGGCGACCTCCGCCATCGGGCAGACCTTCAAGGTCACGCCTATTCAGATGATCACCGGCCTCGCCTGCGTGGCCAACGGCGGACGGCTGATGAAGCCCTATGTTGTCCGCCAGATTCTGGATGAAAACGGGAATGTCGTCGAGGAGATCGAGCCGACCGTGCGCCGTACCGTTGTTTCAGAGGATACCGCCCGCCGGATGGCGGCCATGATGGAAGGGGTAGTGGAGATCGGCGCGAAAAACGCGTATGTCCCCGGCTATCACGTGGCCGGCAAGACCGGAACCTCCGTCAAGACCGATCAAGCGGCGGCGGATGGTGTAAGGAAAAATGTGGTGGCCTCTTTCGGCGGCTTTGCCCCCTCTTATGATCCCCGGATTGCGGTTCTCGTCCTCATCGACGAGCCGCAGACCGCTATCCGCTACGGCGGCCAGCTCTCCGCCCCGGTCGCGCAGAAGATTCTGTCCGAGGCGCTGCCCTATCTGGGGGTGGAGCCGCAGTATACCGACGAAGAGATCGCGAATATGAACCGGGTGGCTCCGGAAGTCACCGGTATTGCGGTATCCGAAGCGGAAAACCGGCTTGCTAGTGTGCAGCTACAGGCCAAATTGGTGGGAAACGGCGGAGAAGTGTTGCGTCAGATACCCGCCGCAGGCGAATCCATACCGCAAAACGGTATGGTGGTGCTTTATACGGAAGAGACCGATGAAAACGCATCGGTGCCGGTGCCGAACTTTGTCGGCATGACGCTCTCTGAGGCAAACAACGGCGCTGTCGGTGCCGGATTGAACCTATCCATCGCGGGTCTGGACGACCGGGACGGGCAGGCCGTGGTGCGCGCACAGTCGGAGGAGGCGGAAACCGCTGTGCCGCCCGGCACGGTGGTGCGGGTGGAAGTGCTGTACCAGGATACGGTGGAATAAAGGCGGCGGACCGGCGGCCTCCTCCCGTCATGAAAGTAAGGATGGTGTTTGGACATGAAACTGTGTGAACTGATGCGTGACACCGGTACGATGCCGGGGCGCTATCCGGAAGAGATGGAAATACAGGGCGTCTGCTGTGATTCACGCCGTGTAGAACCGGGATTTGCCTTTGTTTGTATCTGCGGAACCGCCATGGACGGGCACGATTATGCCCGGCAGGCGGCGGAAAGCGGCGCTGCCGTGATCGTGGCGGAACATCCCGTGGATCTCGGAAATGCGGGGGACGTTTGTCTGGTGCTGGTGGAATCGGGGCGGAAAGCCTGGGCCCGGATGTGTGCAAATTGGTTTGGAAACCCGGCAGAGCGTCTGCATTTGATCGGGGTGACGGGCACCAACGGCAAAACCACCACCACCTATCTGCTCAAGACCATCCTGGAGGCCAACGGGGAAAAAGTGGGACTGATGGGCACTATCCAGAATATGATTGGGGAGCGGGTCCTGGCTTCCGGACATACCACGCCCGACCCATACGATCTGCAAAGCATGCTGTCCCTGATGGTGGCCGAGGGCTGTGGTTACGCGGTGATGGAGGTTTCCTCCCACGCGCTGGATCAGGACCGGGTGGAGGGCTGCAACTTTGACGCCGCGATTTTCACCAACCTGACCCAAGACCATCTGGATTATCACGGCACGATGGAAAACTATCTCGCAGCGAAAAAACGCCTGTTTTCCCTGTGCAAAACCGCGATACTCAATCAGGACGACGACTGGTACGGCCCGATGCGGGAAGGGCTGGATTGTAAGACGGTCACTTTCTCGGCGAAAAGCGACGCGGCCGATTATACAGCTCGCAACATCCGGCAGAGACCGGATGGGGTAGATTTCGAACTGGTCGGCATCGGCGTTATCGGCCGGGTGAGGCTCGCGGTGCCGGGGCGCTTTTCGGTTTACAACGCTTTGGGCGCGGCGGCTTGTGCGCTGACCCTGGGTTTGCCCTTTCAGCCGGTTGTGGACGCTCTCGGGCGGGCGGCCGGGGTCAAGGGGCGCTGTGAAGTGGTGCCGACCGGCCGAGATTTCACCGTCATCATCGACTATGCGCATACGCCGGACGGCTTGGAAAAAATCTGCGGGGCTCTGCGGGAATGCAAGGCCGGACGCTTGGTGACGGTGTTTGGATGCGGCGGAGATCGGGATAAAACCAAGCGGCCCAAAATGGGGGCGGCCGCCGCGGCCTTGTCCGATTATCTGGTGGTCACGTCGGATAATCCCCGCAGTGAGGAGCCGCAGGCCATTATCGACGATATTTTGGTGGGGCTTGAAGGGGGCAAAACGCCATATACCGTCGTGGTCAACCGGGTGGAGGCAATCCACTGGGCGATTCGGCATGCGAAGCCGGGGGATACCATACTGCTCGCGGGCAAGGGACATGAGACCTATCAGGTTCTGCACGATGGCATCATCCATCTGGATGAGCGGGAGATCGTAGCCGAGGCGCTTGCGCAGACGGCCTCCAATCCCGCCGGGCCGGAATGCGGCGGGAAAGTGGATTGACGGACTTCCGCCTTCTCCCGGCCTCCGGGGGATTACGCGGCATTACCTCCATCGAACCAGGGCCGCGTCCCTGATTTGAGGAAAGGATTGAGTCATCATCATGGATACGACCACCCTGATTCTGATCACGGTTACGGCGCTCGTGTCGTTCTTTCTGTCGGCTTTGCTGGGAAAGGTGCTGATTCCGGTACTGCACCGGCTGAAATTTGGACAGACCATCCGGGACGTAGGCCCTGCCTGGCACAAAAACAAACAGGGGACTCCGACGATGGGGGGATTCCTTTTCATTCTGGCGTCCTGTGTCACGCTGACGGCGGCCGTGGTGGTCAGCCAGCTTTTCCTGCCGGTAAAAGTGTTCTCCGACGCCTGGGGCGGCGCGGTTATGACCAAGATGGTGGCAGGCGTTCTCCTAGCGTTGTGCAGTGGGGGCATCGGGTTTTTGGACGATTATATCAAGGTGGTCAAGAAGCGCAATCTGGGGCTGACCAGCTTTCAAAAACTCTTTGCCCAGCTTCTGGTGGCCGCCGGATACGCCGTATCGGTCTACATGGCGGGGGGAACGGCGGTATACGTGCCCTTCCTCGGTCCGGTGGACTTTGGACTCTGGTTTATTCCCTTCGCTGTCTTTGTGGTGGTAGCGGCTCTCAACGCGGTCAACCTCACCGACGGTATTGACGGCCTGTGCGGGTCGGTCAGTCTGATCGCCTGTCTGTTTTTTCTGACGGTCAGCGGACAATATATCGGCCAGGGTCTCATGGCAGCGGCTCTGGCGGGGGCGATCGCGGGGTTCCTGCTGTGGAACATCCACCCGGCCAAGGTCTTCATGGGGGACACGGGCTCTCTGTTTCTCGGCGGGGCGTTGGCGGCCCTGGCTTTTGGCATCAATCAGCCGTTTCTTCTCGTGCCGGTGGGGATTGTCTACATTGCCGAGACTCTGTCGGTCATCCTGCAGGTGCTCTATTTCAAGCTCACCCACGGCAAACGGCTTTTCAAAATGAGCCCGCTGCACCACCATTTTGAAATGAGCGGATGGAGCGAAAACAAGATTGTGGTTGTGTTTTCAGCCGTCACGCTGGCCGGATGCGGCGTCGCCGCGCTGCTTATGTTTCTCTGATACCGCCGTATATTCGGGGCGGGGATGTAATACACTAGATTTGGAAAGACCGGGAAAGGGGGATAAGCCATGTCGCAGAAGGACGCGGCGGTGCGCACGCCGGAAGGCGCCGTTCGCCCACCGCACAAAAAGTTCCGGCTTTTTTCTCTTTCTTCCGGGTTTGATATGCCCTTTTTCATCCTGCTGATGCTGGTGCTGGTGGTGGGCCTGATCAGCCTGTTTTCCGCCAGTTATGCCTATGCCTATTATTGGTATGAACAGGACAGCTATTATTTCATCAAGCGCCAGTTGTTGTTCGCCGCCCTCGGAGTGGGCATTATGCTGCTGGTGTCGGTCGTAGATTACCATGTGCTTCACAAGCTCGCGATTCCCGTCATGATTTTTTCTTGGGCGCTGCTGGTATTGGTTCTCTTCCTGCCGTCTATCCAGAATGTCCATCGGTGGATCCGGATCCCGGGTATCGGCCAGTTCCAACCGTCTGAGGTCGCCAAATTTGGCCTGATTCTGCTCTTTGCTCATCTGATTTCGCTCAACCATAAAAAAATGAAAACCTTTTTACGTGGTTTTCTTCCCTTTATTGCGATTCTCGGTATTACCTGTGCCCTGGTGTTTCAGGAACCCCACCTCTCCGGCACCATGCTGCTGCTCATGATCGGGTTGATCCTGATGTATGTGGGGGGAACCCGGCTGATTTATCTGTTGGTGACCGTCGGGGGCGGCGGCGGCGCGGCGGCGTTCTTGATCTTCTTCAAAGGGTATGAACGGGAACGCATCGACGTGTGGCTGGATCCCTTCGCCGTGTTTTCCTCCGGCAAGGCCGGCAAAGACATAGCCTGGCAGACGGTCCAGTCCCTCTATGCGATCGGCTCGGGCGGTCTTATGGGCCAGGGCCTCGGCAATTCTCGGCAAAAACACCTGTTTTTGCCCGAACCGCAGAACGACTTTATCTTCGCAATCGTATGCGAGGAACTCGGATTTATCGGCGCGGTGATCATCATCGTGCTGTTCGCTCTGCTGGTTTGGCGGGGATTCATGATCGGGATGAAGGCTCCGGACAAATTCGGTTCCATGCTCGCTGTTGGCCTGACCGCACAGGTCGGGATCCAGGTGGTCTTCAATATGGCGGTGGTGACCAACACCATCCCCAACACCGGCATCAGCCTGCCTTTCTTCAGTTACGGGGGCACCTCCCTCGTTATGCTGCTCGCCCAAATGGGCGTGGTGCTGTCGGTATCGAGGCAGATGAAGAAAGGCAGCGGCAGCGGGTAGAGGGGCCGCGCCGGCTCATCCGGCGCGGAACAGTCCATAAGGGCAGACGGGGAGGCTTCACCGTCCGCCCTTTTTGCGGACCGGTACTAAACATAGAAAAGAGGGAAGCGTCATGCGGGTACTCATGACCGGCGGCGGCACGGCCGGACACATCAATCCGGCCCTGGCCATTGCGGCGACGATTCAGGAGAGGTGGCCCGACGCAGACATTCTGTTTGTAGGGGCGGCAGGCCGGATGGAGACCAAGCTCGTTCCGGCGGCGGGCTACCCGCTGAAAACCGTGGATGTGCGCGGCTTTCAGCGGAAACTCAGCGTTAAAAATTTGGGCCGGAACCTATCGGCCGCAGTCCACGCCGTGACGGCAGGCGTATCCTCCTCCCGGATTCTCAAGGAATTCCGGCCGGATATTGCGATCGGCACCGGCGGGTATGTCTGCGGCCCGGTTCTTCGCAAGGCCGCGAAAATGGGGATCCCGGTGGTAGTACACGAGTCCAACGCCTATCCGGGCGTGACGGTCAAGATGCTCGCGAAAATGGCGAAAGCGGTCCTCGTCTGTGACGAATCGGCTCGAAAGTATCTTCCCGAAGAGGCCCATGTCATCGTCACCGGCAACCCGCTGCGGCGGGATTTTCTGCTGGTGGACAAGGAACAGGCTCGCCGGGAACTGGGGGTGGACGAAAGGCCTCTGGTCTTGGCTTACGGCGGCAGCCTCGGCGCCGCTCACCTCAATGAAGCGGTCATCGGCGCTCTTTCCCGCAATCAACAGGACGGAAACTATCAGTTTATCGTCGGGACGGGGCGGGGCGAAAACTGGGATAAGGCCCAGCGCCTTCTGCGGGAAAAGGGAGTGCTGACCGACGGCGTGCATGTGCGGGTACGGGACTACATCGACGATATGCCCCGTTGCATGGCGGCGGCGGATTTGGTGATCTGCCGGTGCGGAGCGATGACGATGAGCGAACTGCCGGTCATGAAAAAGCCCGCGATCCTGGTCCCTTCCCCCTATGTGGCGGAGAATCA
>USDZ01000077.1 GCA_900553525.1 uncultured Oscillospiraceae bacterium | reverse complement strand
GTCCTATTGTTTGTATCTGGCCGAGTCGGCCCGGGAGCGGGCAGAGGAATTCCCCCTCGACCGATACCGTCTCCAGCTCGGTCTGCTGGGCAGCGAGGGCTGTACCCCCGAAATGCGGGATCAGATCGAGAAAAGCTGGGGAGGCGGGTTCTTCGCCACCGACAACTACGGCATGTCCGAGCTCAACGGCCCCGGCGTGTCGGGCGAATGCCGGGAACGGTGCGGTCTGCATATCAACGAGGATCATTTTCTCTGTGAGGTCATCGACGCGAAGACTGGCGAGGTCCTGGCCCCCGGTGAGACCGGGGAACTGGTGGTCACCAACCTGACCAAGCGCGGGATCCCGATGCTCCGCTACCGCACGAAGGATATCACCCGCATCGATTACGAACCCTGCGCCTGTGGGCGGACCACCGCCCGGATGCATAAAATCATTGGGCGCAGCGACGACATGCTGAAGATCCGGGGGGTCAATGTGTTCCCCTCGCAGGTGGAAAGCGCTTTGATCGGCGTCACGGAGATCGGCCCGCATTACCAGCTTGTGGTCCGCCGCGAGGGCTATGCGGACACCCTCGAGGTGCGGGTGGAGCTGATCGATGGCTCCCGACTCGAACGGTACGGCGAACTGGAGGCCCTCCAGCGCCGCATCCATGACCGGATCAAGGCGATTCTCGGCATCGAAATCAAGGTCAGTCTCGTGGAACCCAAATCCATCGAGCGTTTCACCGGCAAAGCCCAGCGGGTGGTGGACCTGCGGGGACAGTAACCCCCGTTCTCCCCGCCGCCCGGAATTATCCCTTGAAAGGACTGGTTTGATGAGCAAAACCCTGCTGCTTGGCAACGAGGCGGTTGCCCGCGGGCTTTATGAGGCCGGCGTCACCGTCGTCTCCTCGTATCCCGGCACCCCCAGCACTGAAATCACCGAGGCCGCTGTCCAATACGGCGAAATCTACGCCGAATGGGCGCCCAATGAGAAGGTGGCCTTCGAGGTGGCTTTCGGCGCGGCTACCGGCGGCGCCCGCAGCTTCTGCGCCATGAAGCACGTTGGATTGAACGTCGCGGCCGACCCACTCTATACCGCCTCTTACATTGGCGTCAACGGCGGCATGGTCTGCGCCGTGGCGGACGACCCGGGGATGCATTCCTCCCAGAATGAACAGGATTCCCGGCACCATGCCGTCGCCGCCAAAGTGCCGATGCTCGAGCCCGCCGACTCGGCGGAATGCCTGGCGTATACCAAGCTCGCCTATGAACTGTCCGAGCGCTTTGATACCCCGGTGCTTCTGCGGCTCTCCACCCGGATCTCCCATTCCCGTTCCCTGGTGGAGGTATCCCCTCGGCAGGACCGGGAACTGCGCCCTTATACCAAAGACCCGATGAAGAATGTCATGATGCCCGCCATGGCCAAAGCCGCCCATGTCAAGGTGGAGAAGCGGACTGAGGCTCTGCGCCGGTGGGCTGAGACCGAGGCACTGGAATCCGGAATCAACGCGATCGAATATCACGACAAGCGGATCGGCATTATTGCCGCCGGCACCACGTATACATACGCCAAGGAGGCGCTGGGGGAACGGGCCAGCTATCTGAAGCTCGGCATGGTCAATCCCCTGCCGGTTCAGACCCTCATCGATTTTGCCCGCAACGTCGGGCAGGTGTACGTCATCGAGGAACTCGACGATATCATCGAGACCCATTGCCGCAAGCACGGCATCCCGGTCATCGGCAAGCTGCTCTTCCCCCTGACCGGCGAATTCTCCCAGCGGGTGGTACGGGAAGCGCTGCTCGGGGAGGAACGCCCCTGTGTTTCCTTTGACGGGGAACTGCCCCCCCGGCCCCCGGTGCTCTGTGCCGGATGCCCTCACCGCGGCCTATATTACGCCTTGAAAAAATACAAGCTTTATGTCAGCGGGGATATCGGCTGCTACACCTTGGGCGCCCAGGCACCCTTGTCCATGATGGACTTCAGCCTGTGCATGGGCGCGTCGATCAGCGGCCTGCACGGTTTCAACACCGCCCGCGGTAAAGAGCAGGCGAAAAAGGCTGTCGCCGTGATCGGCGACTCCACCTTTGTCCATTCCGGCATCACCGGCCTGATCGACATCGCGTATAACCAAGGCATCTCTACTGTGGTGGTGCTGGATAACTCCATCACCGGCATGACCGGGCATCAGAACAACCCCATGAACGGCAAGACCATCACCGGCGACCCGACCGTCGCCATTGATTTGGAGGCTCTGGCTCACGCCATCGGCATTCGCCGGGTGGTGACGGTGGATCCTTTCGATATTGAGGGAACCCGCCGGGCCGTGGAGCAGGAACTGGCGGTCGAGGAGCCCTCGCTGGTCATCTCCCGCCGGCCCTGCGCGCTGCTCAAGGAAGTGAAACATAACCCTCCTCTCGAAGTGGACGCGGACGCCTGCACCGGCTGTAAAGCCTGCCTGCAGGTGGGTTGCCCCGCTCTGTCTCATGCCCCGGCCGCCGGTGGCAAGACTCGGGCCGTGATCGATCCCACCCAGTGCGTGGGCTGCGGCGTATGCACCGCGGCTTGCCGCTTCGGAGCCATCAAAGGAGGGGACGCGGAATGAGCGGAATGACGGAAAACAACGTTAAAAACATCTTGATTGCCGGTGTCGGTGGTCAGGGTACCCTGCTGGCCAGTAAGCTCATGGGCAAAGCCTTCATCGGTGAAGGATACGATGTCAAGGTCAGCGAGGTTCACGGTATGTCCCAGCGGGGGGGATCGGTTGTCACCTATGTCCGCTATGGCGACAAGGTACACTCCTCCTTGATCGAAAAGGGAGAGGCGCATCTTCTGCTGGCGTTCGAACAGCTTGAAGCCGCCCGCTGGCTGCCTTATCTGAAACCGGGCGGGGTCCTCATCGCCAACACCCAGCGGATCGACCCCATGCCGGTTATCATGGGGAAGGCCGTCTATCCCGAGGATATTCTGCCCAAGATTCGGGACAAAGGGGTAAATGTGGTGGGGGTTGACGCCCTCTCCATGGCCCTGGAGGCCGGTTCCGTCCGGTCGGTCAACGTCGTGCTGCTGGGCGTCGCCGCGCGGTATCTGGGCTTTGAGCCGGATGTGTGGCTGGATGTTTTGCGCACAACCGTGCCCCCTCGGACCGTCGCGGTTAATGAACAAGCCTTCCGCCTTGGCTACAATGCCGGGTAAAAGCCGATAAAGGAGAGGATCGTCATGCCCGTTTACCAGCCGGAGGTGGAATGCGCCTCCCGAGATTACCTTCATGCGGTTCAGTCCGCCCGTCTGATTCGCATGGTCCGCAATGCCTATGATCATGTGCCGTTTTATAAGCGGAAATTCGATGAGATGGGCCTTACCCCCGGCGATATCCATTCCATCGACGACATCACGAAGCTGCCCTTCACGGTGAAAAACGATCTGCGGGACAACTATCCCTTCGGGCTGTTTGCGGTCCCTCAGAGCGAACTGGTGCGGATTCACGCTTCCTCCGGCACCACCGGCAAACAGACGGTGGTGGGCTATACCCGGCACGATATTGACGTCTGGGCGGAGGGCGCGGCCCGGGCCCTGAATGCCGCCGGGGCCACCCGGAACGACATTATCCACGTCTCCTATGGGTACGGCCTGTTCACCGGCGGCCTCGGCCTGCATTACGGTGCGGAACACATGGGCGCTACGGCCCTGCCTGTCTCCTCGGGCAACACCAAACGGCAGGTCCAGATTTTGCAGGATTTCGGCTCCAATTTCCTTTGCTGCACCCCGTCCTATGCCATGTTCATCGGCGAGACGGTCCGGGACATGGGGATCGATCCCCACACCCTGAAGCTGCGGGGCGGTTTGTTCGGGGCCGAACCCTGGACCGACAATATGCGCCGGGAGATCGAGCGGCTCCTCGACATCCGTGCCTACGACATCTACGGCTTGTCCGAGATCGCGGGGCCGGGCGTCGCTTACGACTGTGAACTGCAAAACGGTCTGCACGTCTGCGAGGATTATTTCTATCCCGAGGTCATCGATCCCGACACTCTCCAGCCCCTGCCCGATGGAGAATATGGGGAACTGGTCTTCACCTGCATCGGCAAGGAGGCTCTGCCCCTGGTCCGGTATCGTACCCGGGACATCTGCGCCCTCTATCACGAGCCCTGCGCCTGCGGACGGACCACTGTCCGTATGACCAAGCCCCGCGGCCGCAGCGACGACATGCTCATCATTCGGGGTGTCAATGTTTTCCCGTCCCAGGTCGAGCATGTGCTGCTCGAACTCGGGATGGATCCCAATTATCTGATCCTGGTAGACCGGAAGAACAATCTCGACACCATGGAGGTCCAGGTGGAGATGAATGCTTCCCTGTTCTCCGATACGGTCCGGGATCTCGAATCCACCGAGAAACGGATCGAGGCCGCGCTGCAAAGCACACTCAACGTCCACGCCCGGGTCCGGCTGATGGAACCGGGATCTCTGCCCCGGTCGGAAGGAAAAGCCAAACGGGTTATCGACAAACGAGCCTATACGTAACCTTCATGTGCCCCGGCTCAAAAAGCCGGAAGCCCCACGGTGATTGTTCACGATCCCAAACAAATATAAGGGAGGGTCACGGACCATGATCAAACAATTATCGATTTTTGTGGAGAACAAAGCCGGCCGCCTGGCGGAAATCACCGCCGTTTTGGCAGACGCGGGTATCGACATCCGCGCCCTGTCGGTCGCAGACACGACCAATTTCGGGATTCTCCGCCTGATTGTGGATAAGCCCGACGAAGCCGAACGGATTTTGCGGGAGGCGGGCCTGACCGTGTCCTTGACCGGCGTCATCGCCGTCGGAATTCCGGACCGGCCCGGCGGCTTTGCCGCCGCGATGCGGGCACTCGCCGATGCTTCGATCGATATCGAGTATATGTACGCGTTTATCTCCCGGGATGAAGGGCGCGCCTGTGTCATTCTGCGGGTGGAAAACACCGAGGCAGCGGTCGAGGCTCTCGAAAAAAACGGCATCCAGCTTCTGGGTGAGGACAAGGTTTATACCATGTAATCCCGCGCGGATGCACCCCCCATGCCGGCTGAAAGACGCCAAAATCCAATCCCTCGCACCAAGATATACGGCACGCGGACACGCCTTTATCCTTGGGCGTGTTTACAGAGAAAACGGCATAGCCGTTTTCTCTGTATTGCCCGATGACCGTCGGCCGAACGGCTTTTATAGACGGCCGAGCGGGTCGGCGAAGGGGGTCCGCCCCAGATGGCGCAAAAAGGCAGCATGACAGCGGTGGGGCGGAACCAGAGGAGATGGTGTGCATGACCGAAAGAGAAAAGATGCTGTCGGGTCAGTTATATGACTGCGGGGATGAGGAGCTTTTGGCCCAATGGCACCGGGCAAAAGATTTGATAAGAATGTACAATAACGCCAGTTCCGCAGACGCAGCAGGAAAAGAAAATATTTTGCGCGAATTGTTGGGAGGAAAAGGCGACAATCTGTGGATAACGGCGCCGTTCTTTGTTGACTATGGAAAGAATATTTATTTCGGCAATAATTGTGAAGTAAATATGAACTGTACGTTCCTAGATGATAATGTTATCCGCATCGGGAACAACGCCCTCATTGCTCCAAACGTGCAGATATATACGGCTTTTCATCCGACAAATGCCGTTGACCGATTTGGAGAACCCAAAGACGACGGTTCGTTTGAATTTTGTAAAACTCAAACGGCGCCGGTCACGATAGGAAACAATGTCTGGATTGGCGGTGGAGCCATTCTCATGCCGGGCATTACAATAGGCGACAACGTGGTGATCGGCGCGGGGAGCGTCGTTACAAAAGATATTCCAAGCGATAAGATCGCGTATGGAAACCCCTGCCGCGTCGTTAGGGACAACCGATAGATTCAGTTAAAGAAGACGGACCATCTGCGAAAGCCGATCGTCCGTCTTTTTTTATCGTATTTTGTCTACCCGTTTTATCCGTCCCTTCTCCCGACGAGGTCGGCGGAGGAAAAACCGGTTTTCCTTTCCCGTCGAGATGTCATCCCTCCGGCGGTCACAAGCAGGCACGATGGCCCGCATCGATGCATATAATGGAGGGTAGAAGGCGAATCAGGAGCGGCACCGGATGATGTTGAGTACCACCCCGGCACCGGACAAATCCACCACGCCGTATGTCCCGCTGCGCAGAGAACCGGGGTTGAGGATATACAGGCCGTCCTCATAATCGGTCATGGGAACATGGGTGTGGCCATAGAGCAACACGTCCGCGCCCCGTTCTTTGGCCGCACAGACCACACGGAACAGGTCGCTTTTCACCCCGTAAAGATGTCCATGGGTCAGGAAAAACCGCTTTCCTTCAAAGCATTCCTCCCGGACGTAGGGGATTGACCCGTTTGCTGAATAATCGCCGTTTCCCCGCACCTGAATAAAAGTCAGACGCGGGAAAGCGGATACTACGGCTGCGAGATCGGCGGCCCCATCCCCCAGGTGCAGCACCGTATCCGCTTCGGGCTGGGCGACAATGGCGCGATATACCGCCGCCGCATCTCCATGGCTGTCCGAGAGGACCAATAAACGCCGCATTCCGCTTCGCCTCCCTCCGGAGGTTTCCTCCGGTGATCACATAATTTTTGAAAGCCCGTCATATGATGAACTAGGCCGCTTGGAAAGGATGAATACGATGAGTCAAGTCACGCCCGACCAACTGAAAGCCCTGCTTGCCTACGCCAGCAAACGTTTGGGCACTACTCCGGAGGAACTGGAAAAAACCGTCAGTCAGGGAAACCTGTCCGCTCTGGCCAACCATCTGGATCCGGAAAATGCCGCCCGGCTGAACGCCCTTACTTCCGATCGCGGCAAAGCCGAGCAGCTTTTGAATTCGCCCGAAGCGCAGCAGGCGATTGCCAAGCTCCTGGGGAATTCTCAAAAGTAACGGTCTCTTTTCCGACGGCTGCTTTGTTTCCCGCCGGAAAGGATTTGGCCGAATCCGCAACGTAGCCGGAGGAATGGAAAGGGAGTGAATCCACATGGATGACCTGAATCAAAAAATCAACGATTTGCTCAGTTCCCCCGACGGAATGGCGCGGATCCGAAACATGATGGAGGCACTCGGCCTGGGCTCGGACAGCCATACGGAAGGAGCGGTCCCCGATAACCCGGGTCCGCCGGCTCCGGCGGAGACACCCGAACCGTCCGTATCCACTCCGCCAGCGTCTGGCGGCGGAGCGCCGGACATGTCGATGCTGCTCAAGCTCGCGCCTCTTCTGGGAAACATGAACAAAGACGATGAGAATACCGCCCTGCTCAAAGCCCTGAGGCCCTATCTGCATGGAGACAGGGAGAAACGGCTGGACGATGCGATCCAGATCTTACGGCTGATGAAATTTCTCCCGCTTATACAGGAGAAGGGACTGTTTTAGAACGGCGTTTGCCCAAACAGGGAGGAGGAGACGGCGTGGAAACCGATATGATGAGAATGCAGAGGGAAGCGGAACAACGAGTCCGGGAACTCCGTGAGAAGGAACGGCGAGCATCGTTTTCACAGGAAAACGGCGGCCGAACAGCGGAGGGCCTAGCGGAAAATCGAACGGAATGGATGCATGCATCGGGGTTCCAACCGCTTTCGGAATATAAAGCGCGGCATATGCCGCGGCAGCCGGCGCCTCCAAAGCCGGAGTCTATGCGGAACGCCGCCAGCTCCCCCGCTGAAAAGCGGGATGACGCGGGTTTGCTGTCGGCATTTGGAAACGACCCGGAACAGCTTTTTCTGCTGCTTCTGGCTTTTTTATTGGTAAAAAACGGCGCAAAGGTGGAATTGATCCACCTTTGCGCCGTTTTTTAC
>USDZ01000076.1 GCA_900553525.1 uncultured Oscillospiraceae bacterium | reverse complement strand
CATCTGGAGCGGCAGCTGGGCAGGGCGGGATCAGCCGCCCAGGATCCCCAGAACCGCCATCATCCAGAATCCGGCGAGAAACCCATAAGTGGCACCGTGGCCGTGGCCGCCTGCCTGGGATTCCGGAATCAGCTCCTCCACCACGATAAACACCATCGCACCCGCTGCAACACTGAGGAGTACTGGCATCACCACCCCGCCCAAGGTATTGAGGGCGGAGGTCAGCGCGAGGCCGAGAAGAGCGGAAACCGGCTCGGCCAGGCTAGCCCAGAAGCCCCACCATATGCAGCGTTTCTGGGACGAGCCACTCTGACGCAAAGGCAGAACGACTGCCATCCCCTCCGGAAAATTCTGGAGAGCCAGCCCCAAGCCGAACACGACGGCGGCGGTCCAGGTCATCCCCGCGTCCGCCATGGCCGCGGCGATGACCACGCCCAGAGCCAATCCTTCGGGGATATTGTGCAGCGCCACGGCCAGCACCAGAAGTTTGGGCCGGGACAGGTGGCTCGGGCGGCCCTCCGGCGTTTCCTCGTCCATGTGCTGATGGGGCACCAGTTTGTCCAGCCCCAGCATCCCCACGCAGCCGAGAAAAAAGCCCAGGGTCACCACCACCAGTCCCCGAAAATCATGGCCGGCGTCGTCAAAAGCGGGCAGGATCAGGGACCAGACCGACGCGGCGATCATAATGCCCGCCGCGAATCCCAGCAGGGCTCCCTGTCGTTTGGCGGAACCGATCCGGATCCGAGCGGCCGTCAGAGAGCCTCCAAAGGTGGCCGCCCAGGGAAGCAGCATCAGAATCGCGAACAAATCCCAGCGCATGCGCGTGTCTCCTTTATTGTGGCTTCTTCCGGAATTCCGCCATCGCGGCGACGGCCTCCCAGGCCGCTTGCGCGTCTTTGTAGCCGAGATCCCGCACCCGGTCAAGCGCGGCCCGGTCCTTTTCAAACCGGCCGATTTCCAGAGGCTCGGACGGCGCGATGACCAAGGCCCGGCCCTCCTGTTCCAGCGTTTTCAGGTAAGCGCGGGTGTCGTTGTAAACCTCGTGCCGCCGGTCGAGAGCCTCGACCATGTGAGGATAGTCCCGCAGCCTGTGGCGGTAGAGACGGCGGAATTTCTCAGGGTGCTTGATATAGGCGCGGTCCCTTGTGAGGACGACGATCACCTTGTCGCAGCCGTCTTCAAGCGCATGGCGGACCGGGATGGGATCGGCGGTTCCGCCGTCGAGATAGAGACCGCCCTGGAACCGGACCATGGGGGAGAAAAGCGGAATAGCGGCCGAAGCGCGCAGCACCTTGCATTCGCTGCTGATATCGGGCTGTTTGCCGAAATAGACGGGTTTCCCCGTGCGCACATCGGTCACGCCCGCCACAAACTCGCAGGGCGAGGCGAGAAACGCCCGGTAGTCAAACGGGTCGAGATGCTTAGGCACAATATCGAAAATAAAATCCATCCCAAACACGGACCCGGTTTTTACATAGTTTTGCAGGCTGATATAGCGTTTATCCCCCAGATAATTCACATCCACACGGTAAGCACGGCCCTTCTGCCCCGACACATAGCTGATGCCATTCCCAGCCCCTGCCGACACGCCGATCACGTAATCCGCGAGGAAGTCCCTGTCCATGAAGCAGTCGAGTACGCCCACGGTATACAACCCGCGCATCCCGCCGCCTTCGAGTACCAAGCCGATTTTCAAGACCGCTCCCCCTTTCCCTGCGGTAGGTTCCCCCGTTTATACGGCGGTATCCCTCTGTGGAGGGGGATACCGAACAAGCCCAGTATACCACATTCTGGAAATGGGAGCAACGGCCTTTCCGGCGAGAGAACCGGACCTCTCCGCCGACTTGCAGGCGGAGATTGTCCAGGGGGTTCCCAGGAAAAATCCGCCGCCGGGCGGTCACGGCTCGTTGGTTAGCTTCAGGAGATAATCCACCGAAGTTCCGTAGATCTCCGCCAGCCGGACCAGGATCGCGGCGGGCACATCGTTTTCCCCCGTCTCATACTTAGAGTACCCGGTCTGGGACATCCCCAGCATCCGGGCCACCTGCGCCTGTGTCCAGTCCCGATCCTTCCGAAGATCGCGCAGCCGTGTGTCCATCGTATCACCTCTGTGTGAAAGTATATCTCAAATACTATCCAAACCTTGCGTTTTAATCTGTAGCAGGTTAAAATTATCAAAGGGGTGGTTGTCGATGGACAGAACTTGCCAGGACTGCCGCCATTTTCGGCGGCACTACATCAAGCGGGGCAATCGTTACCAGCCAATCGGGGACGGCCACTGTGTCTATCCCCGGCTCAAGCGGCGGAAGGACACAACGCCGGCGTGCGGGCATTTTGTCCGACGGGAGACGGCTCAGGAATCTCCGCCGGGCGGGGAAGCGGGCAGAAAAGAGGAAACCGCCTCGGAACCCGTATACCAGACAGAAGAAAGCGGAACTTGCGCTGCGGGCTTTCGGTCTGCCCGCTCCTGCCCCGCCACCTCCTTGGTCAAAAAAGGAGGGGCTGTCGCAAAATGAATCCTTTTGCGACAACTCCCTAAAAAGTCCTTTGTATGCCGTGATGTACGGCCCGCCTGCCGGATTTGTATAGCGCGGCGCCGCGCTTCGCCTATCATAAATTTTACGAAATGGATTTTCCGCCAGAAAACCAAATGAAAACGGAAGCTTTTTACATGCTGAAGCCGGGGAGAGATCCCCCATCATATCCTGTACAATTTTGGAGCTATATAAAACAGTTTGTTGACTAAAGAGGATTTGTATATTATAATAAATTTATAATATATATATTAATATTAATATGTCTGTAAAATTTGTTTGCCCTCGAAAACAAGTCGGTCTTTAACATACAGCCCTCCTTTTCATGGAGTACTGGTGGGATACCAGGTGTAACCATAACCGGAGCGTGGCTTGATGATTATACCACCTATTCAAGTCTCTGTTACTTTTCGTACGATCCTAACCGGCACGATTCTCATGAATCCTGAAAGATAAGCGAGGGATTTCTGTGTGGAAACATCTTCTCCAAGCAGTCGCCGTGGTGGCCGTCGGTATAGTACTGTGCGGTTTTGGAAGTCGTCTCGCACCTCCGGACGCTTCCTACATCATGGCTGTACTCTACGCCATCCTCTATCTGAGCGGCGTCCTCTGGTTTGCTATCGCCCGTCTCCGTTCCTCTCTCCTTAAAACACAGGACGAAATGGACCTATCGGATGATATGGAACCGTCGGACGAGGAGCATCCAGAATAAATAGGAATCCGTCCCGGATCCCGTATGCCAGACAGAAGAAAGCGGAACTTGCGCTGCGGGCTTTCGGCCTGCCCGCTCTTGCCCCGCCACCTCCGAGCGTCTCAACGGCTTCGCCGAATCGGATGTCTATCTTGTGGACGCGGCCGGGAATATTGTCGCCGACCTCGGCGGCCGGTTCTACGAAACGTCCGACAAGGCCCATCTGGAGGACGCGATTCTGCTGTTTTATCATCATGCCCGCTTTGCCGCGGAGGAATTGACCGGGACCGATTATACGCTGGTGATCCCGTCGGTCACATACCTGGAAAAGAAGACCGGCCTGTTCCACACCGAGACAACGCCCGTCGAGATACAAGGGCCGTTTGAAATCCCCATCCGTCTGCCCTAATAGGGAAGCCCGCGCGGGGAGGCCGCAATAAAACTCCGAGAGAGCCAGAGGACGGCTCTCTCGGAGTTTATTATTTCCTTTCACCCGGCTCCGCATCCGCTTGTTTTGGATTGGAGCGTACAGCCCGCCTTGGGATCCGGCCGGGTCAGCCCGGCGTGGCAGGATTGACCGGCTCCAGGATCTCCGCCAGGCTCTTGCCGTCCATTTCAGCGGGCTGGTCGATTCCAAGGAACCGGAGCATGGTCGGCGCGATATCGCACAGCCGCCCGCCTTCCCGCAGGGTGCAGGGAGCGCCCACGACACAGAAGGGCACCAAGTTGGTGGTGTGGGCGGTGAAGGGGGAGCCGTCGGGTTCCAGCATCTTGTCCGCGTTGCCGTGATCGGCGGTAATCAGGGCGATCCCGCCCATTTTCCGGACCGCGTCCACCGTCCGGCCCACGCAGGTATCCACCGCTTCCACGGCTTTCACCGCGGCGTCGAATACGCCGGTATGCCCCACCATATCGCAGTTGGCGTAATTGAGGATCACAACGTCATACCGGCCGCTCTCGATTCGTTTGACCACTTCATCGCAGACGAGATAGGCGCTCATCTCGGGCTGAAGGTCATAGGTCGCCACTTTGGGTGAGGGGATCAGCGCCCGGTCCTCCCCTTCAAACTCGGTTTCCACCCCGCCGTTGAAGAAGAAGGTCACATGGGCGTATTTTTCGGTTTCCGCGATGCGGAGCTGGGTCAGGCCGCAGCGGCTGACCGTCTCCCCGAACGTGTTGTGAAGAGACTGGGGCTTGAACGCCACCTGTACGTTCGGCATTTCGGCATCATACTGGGTCATGCAGACATAGGTCAAGGGGAAGAAGCCATCCCGGCGGGCGAAACCGGAGAAATCCGGATCCACAAAAGTGCGGGTGAGTTCCCGTGCCCGGTCGGGACGGAAGTTGAAGAAGACCACGCTGTCTCCCGCCTTGACCCGTCCATCCGCATCGCAGACCGCGGGCACGACGAATTCGTCGGTGACGTCGGCAGCGTAGGATTGGGCCATCACGTCGGCGGGATCGGGATTCTGCACCCCTTCGCCGTATACCATGGCGGCGTAGGCCTTTTCCACCCGCTCCCACCGGTTGTCCCGGTCCATCGCATAGTACCGGCCCATCACGGTGGCGATCCGGCCGATGCCGATCCGGGCCATCTCGGCCTGCAGTTCCTCAATAAAGCCTTTGCCGGAGGTAGGGGGAACGTCCCGGCCGTCCATCAGGCAGTGGACGAAGACCTGCGGCACGCCCTGCCGCTTGGCCATCTCCAGCAACCCGTACAGATGGGAGTTGTGGCTGTGGACGCCGCCGTCGGACAGCAGCCCCACCAGATGCAGGGCCGCGCCGGGCCGCGCGGCGTTCCGCATGGCATCCAGCAGGACGGGATTTTCAAAAAAATCGCCGTCCTGAATGGATTTGGTGATCCGGGTGAGTTCCTGATACACCACCCGGCCCGCGCCGATGTTGGTATGCCCGACCTCGCTGTTGCCCATCTGCCCGTCGGGCAGTCCCACGTCCATCCCCGACGCGCCGATGGCGGTGCAGGGATTTTCTTCAAACAAACGGGTCAGGTTAGGGGTTTTGGCAGCCTTTATGGCATTACCGTAGGAATCGGGATTGATTCCGAATCCGTCCATAATGATAAGCACCAAGGGTTTTTTCATACGTTTTCAGCCTTTCCGATACGTCCAATAAGTTGAATGCGTCAGCGTTTTCCCACTGCCAGCATGCCGGCCAGGCGGGAGAAGGGCATGGTTTGCAGCCAGATATGGCCCGGCCCGGTCACCCGCGTATTGAACAGCCCTTCACCGCCGAGAACCATATTCTTGACCCCCTTGACCGCCTCCACCGTCAGCTGGACGGTGTCGGTCATGGCGGCGAGCAGGCCGGTGTCGATCAAAAGGGACTGCCCGGGCTGGAGGTCGTATTCCACCACATGGCCGTCCAGTTCCAAAAACGCGGTTCCCTGTCCCGACAGCCGCTGCATGATGAAGCCTTCTCCGCCGAAGAAGCCGACGCCCAGCTTTTTGGTGAAATGGGTGTGAAGCTCCACCCCCATCTCAGCCGCGAGGAATGCGGTCTTCTGCACGACGATAGACGAGGAGGGGGTCACGGCCAGCGGCAGGATCCGGCCGGGAAAACTGGAGGCAAATGCGATCATCCCTTCGCCGGAGGTGCAGGTAAAGATGTTCATAAACATCGATTCCCCGCTGAACGCCCGGCCGAACGCCCGGCCCAGGCCCCCGTTCATGGAGGTTTCCATCGAAATGTTCGAGGTCATCCAGCTCATGGCCCCTTTTTCGGTGAGCATCTGTTCGCCCTGTCCGAGCGTGCAGATCACCACGGGTAAATTATCCCCCTGAATGCTGTATTGCATACCCCGTCCGCCTTTCCTTTAAAAATTTTATTTTGCTGCTTTGCAGGCGGCCTCCACGATGGCGGCAAAGTCGGCCGGTTTCAGGGACGCACCCCCGATAAGCCCACCGAAAACATCGGGCTGCGCAAGCAGGTCGGCGGCGTTGCCGGCATTCATGGAACCACCGTACTGGATCACCACGTCGTCGGCGCAGTCCCAGCCGTACAGCGAGGCGATGGTGTTGCGGATCAGAGCGCAGACCTCGTTGGCCTGCTCGGCGGTGGCGGTGCGGCCGGTGCCGATGGCCCAGACCGGCTCATATGCGATGATGATCCGGGCGAGTTCCTCCTTCGAAACGCCCATCAAAGCGATTTTGGTCTGAAGGGCAACCACTTCGCCGGTGACGCCCTGTTCCCGTTGCTCGAGGGTCTCGCCCACGCAGAGGATCACGGTCAGCCCGGTGTCCAGAGCGGCACGCACCCGTTTTTGCACCGTAACGTCGGTTTCCCCGAAATAGGTACGCCGCTCGCTGTGGCCGAGAATAACGGTGCCCACCCCCATCGAGGCGAGCATATCGGCCGAAACTTCACCAGTATACGCCCCGGATTTCTCCCAGTGGCAGTTCTGGGCGGCGACACCGATATTCGAACCCTTGACGGCCTCCAGAGCGGCGGGCAGATCGACGAAAGGCACGCCGACAATAACGCCGCAGGAGGCATCCTTCACCAAGGGCTTGATCTCCTCAATGAGCGCGGCGGCCTCGGCGGGATTTTTATTCATTTTCCAGTTTCCGGCGATAACGTAATGACGCATGACGACACTCTTCCTTTTCTAATAATGTGAAAGAAGGGGACAGCGTATGTCTGTCCCCCTGCTTCTTTTTTTATTTGTCATTAAGGCAGGCGATGCCGGGGAGCTCAAGCCCCTCGAGGAATTCGAGGGAAGCGCCGCCGCCCGTAGAGATATGGGTCATCTTGTCGGCGAAACCGAGCTGCTCCACCGCCGCAGCGGAATCGCCGCCGCCGATGATGGAGATGGCGCCGGATTCTGCGATCGCCTTGGCCACAGCGATGGTACCGCCCGCGAAAGGCGCCATTTCAAACACGCCCATCGGGCCGTTCCAGATCACGGTGCCAGCGCCCTTCACCGCGTCGGCGAAGAGGGCCTGGGTTTTGGGGCCGATGTCCAGACCCATCCAGCCGTCGTCGATATTCCCTTCAAACACCTTGGTGTTAGCGCCCGCATCAAAGGCGTCGGCGCACAGATTGTCCACCGGAAGCAGGAATTTGACCCCTTTATCCTCCGCTTTTTTGAGGATGTCGCGGGCCAGTTCCACCTTATCCTCCTCAAATTTCGAAGAGCCGATGGAAAAGCCCTGGGCGGCCTTGAAGGTATACGCCATCGCGCCGCCGATGATGAGAGTATCCACCTTGTCAATCAGGTTGGTGATGACGCCGATTTTATCGGAGACCTTCGCGCCGCCGAGAATGGCGACAAAGGGGCGCTTGGGATCCGAGAGCGCACCGCCCATGATGGTGATTTCCTTGCGGATCAGATAGCCGCACACCGCAGGCAGGTAATCCGCCACACCGGCAGTGGAAGCATGGGCGCGGTGGGCGGTGCCGAACGCGTCGTTAACATAGATGTCGGCAAGACTGGCCAGCTTTTTCGCAAATTCCGGGTCGTTTTTGGTTTCCGCCTTGAAGAAGCGGACGTTTTCGATCAGCAGAATCTCGCCCGGCTTCAGGGCGGCGGCCAGGGCATGGGCCTCGTCACCCACCACGTCGTGGGTGAATTTCACCTC
>USDZ01000075.1 GCA_900553525.1 uncultured Oscillospiraceae bacterium | reverse complement strand
CCCCGACAGAGCGACGACCACCCGGTCTCCAGGCATCAGCATGCGTCCCTGTTCGATCGCTGTAAGGACTTTCGCCAGTACGCTCATTGGGTATTATCCCTCGCTTCGATGCAACTCCAGTGATGTAAATTGCGTGAATTCTCCCTGCCACGCGAGCTTGACGGTTCCGAGTTCCCCATGTCGGTTTTTCGATACGATCACCTCGGATGTTCCCATTTCAACCGACGACGGATCCTCTTTTTCGTTGCGGTAATATTCGTCACGGTAGAGAAACAGAACCTGATCGGCGTCCTGCTCGATAGAGCCGGACTCCCGCAGATCGGCCAAAGCCGGGCGGTGGTTCGACTGCTTTTCGGTGGAACGGGCGAGCTGGGCACAGACCAGGACTGGAATATTCAGTTCTTTCGCCAAGATCTTGAGACCCCGGGTGATTTCCGAGACCTCCTGTACCCGGTTGTCGATCCGCCGGGGAGATTTCATCAACTGCAAATAATCCACCACGACGAAGTCCACACCGCGCAGACGACGCAGGCGCGCTTTCATTTCCGGCACCGTAACACTCGCCGTATCGTCCAAGTAAATCGATGCCTTGCAAAGTACGCTGGAGGCAAAGGCGATCCGGCCCCATTCGTCGGGCGTCAGATTGCCGACCCGTAATTTTTTGCTGGAAACACGTGCCTCGGATGAGAGCAGGCGATTGACCATCTGCTCTCTCGACATCTCCAGATTGAACACCGCAACCGTACGATGCTGTTGAATCGCCACGTTTCGCGCGAGATTGAGTGCAAAGCTCGTCTTTCCCATACCGGGGCGGGCCCCGACGACGATCAGATCCGACCGATTCAGCCCGGTCGTGATCTCGTCGAGAGACCGGATGCCGGATGGTATCCCCACAAACTGATCCCGTTGATCGGATGCAAGCTTATTGAACATCTCATAATTGCTCGCGAGTACTTCTTGGATCGGCACCAGACCACCGGTCTGTTTGCCCTGCCGGATGTCATAAATCCGCTGTTCCGCCGCATCCAAAAGAAGGGACGGTTCGGTCGCCGGATCCATCGCCTCGTCCATAATCTCCCGCGCCGCTTTGATGAGGGACCGCACGTCGTATTTATCCCGGACCAGACGAGCATAATGCCCAACGTTGGAGATGGAGGGGACGATCTGAGCGAGTTTGAGGAGATAGGCTTTCCCCTCCTCCCCCGCGAAAAAAGATTCCGCCTTAAGAGCCTCGAGGACCGTCACGAAATCAATCGTCTGGGACTCCAGGAGTTTAGCCGTCATAACCCGGAAGATCGCCTGATGTTCCGGTAGATAAAAATGTTCCGGGCGCAGGACGTCCGCCACCTGATTGATGCAGTCCGGTTCCATCAGAATCGCGCCCAGAACCGCCTGCTCGGCCTCAAGGCTGTAAGGAAGGTTGAGTTCATCATATACGTTGTCCGGCATGGCAATTCTCCTTGCGAGGCGTCCTTTCGCCGTGTTTCTTATTCGCTGACCATCACCGTCATCTTGGCCGTAATTCCCTGGGTGAGTTTCACAACCGCCTCATAGGATCCAAAGGCCTTGATATCCGCCATCTCGATTTTCCGCTTGTCCACAGAGACCTGAAACTGCCTTTTGAGCTCCTCCGCGACTTCCTTGGTCGTCACCGAACCAAACAAGCGCCCTCCCTGGCCCGCCTTGGCGGACAGCTTCAATGTTTTCCCCGACAGACGGCGTGCGGTCTCCTCCGCCTCCTGCTTTTCCACCAGCAAGCGGTGGCGGGCGGCTTCTTCCTTATTTCTCAGTTCATTCATCGCCTGAGCGTCTGCGGGAACCGCTAGGTTCCGCGGAAAAAGGAAATTGCGCGCATAACCGTCGGAAACGTTGACCAGTTCTCCTTTTTTCCCCTGTCCTTTGACATCCTCTTTCAATATAACTTTCATTGCGTATCCCCGCTTTCTGTAATTTTACACCATTTCATTCGGAGGGAACTGCGCGGCCAGAGACCGCTCCCGGGTTTGGATATGCGTATCAATGGCTTTTAAAAGAAGCCGTTTCGCCTCTTCCATACGGGTGTCTTTCAAAAAAGCTCCCGCCATCGTCAAATGCCCCCCGCCGCCGATCGCCTCCATGACGAGCTGCACATTGAAATCTCCCAGAGAGCGGGCGGAAATGTTGACCCCGCCGTTTTCGGTAAAAAGGGTGAAAGCGGCGTCTACCCCTTTGATGGAGAGCAGCTCATCCGCAGCCTGCGAAGCGGCGATGCGTACTTCGGTGCCGCCCTCCTCGTCATATGCAATGGCGGTGCGGCGGTAAATCTCCGCGCGTGAAACAATATCCGCTTTTTTTCGATAAGTCGCCGCGCTTTCAGCAAACATCCTCTTGACCTCGACGGTATCGGCCCCCTGTCGGCGTAGATACGCAGCGGCCTCAAAGGTGCGGACACCGGCTTTCATCACAAAGCTGCGGGTATCGAGCATGATACCGGCAAGCAGCGCCTCGGCTTCCAGTCTGGAAATGCTGTGGGCCCCCATATACTGCACCAGTTCCGCCACCATTTCAGACGCTGAACTGGAATACGGTTCATGATAAAAAATCACCGCGTTGTCGATATGATTGACCATCTTGCGATGGTGGTCAATCACCACAACGGTTTCGGCACGCTGATAGAGCGGCGGCCACTCAAGCATATCGGGATTATGGGTATCGGTGATGATCAACAGGGTACGGCGATGAAGAAGGGGCAAACCGTCGTCCGGTTCGATAAAGAGGTCTCCCTGTCCTGCCTGACTGTAGCGGTCGAGAAGTTCCCTGGCAAGGGTCTTGTCTCGTTGTGTGACCACATAGGCGGGCCGGCCCAGACTGCGGGCCACCGCCGCCATCGCCACCGCCGAACCCAGGCAGTCGAGATCGGAAAACCGGTGTCCCATCACCAGTACATTTTCACTGCCCTCGATCAGCTCCTGCAAAGCCGAAGCCACCACACGGGTACGCACCTTTGTGCGTTTTTCTATACCTTTGGAGACGCCGCCGTAAAAGTCAAAACCATTTTTTGTTTTTACGGCCGCCTGATCCCCGCCGCGTCCCAGAGCCATCTCGATTGCCTGTCTGGCCATCGCCTCCGATTCCCGCAGGGTTTCCCCCTGTCCCACGCCGATGGACAGGGTCACGCTGACCCTTTCACTCGTCTGGATCGACCGTACGCGGTCTAGAATATCGAACCGACCGGCGATAATTTGTTCGAGATGCCGCTCTTCTAAAAGCACCATAAACCGGTCGCTGCCGTATTTGCGCAAAATGCCGGAGGTGGCTCCAATCCAATCCTCCAAGATGGTTTCCACCCGTCCGGTAATATGCGCCCTTTCGCTGTCCCGAATACCCTGCATGACTTCCTCGATGTTGTCTATGTAGACCATCATGACAGCGGGACGGCTGAGGGCGTATTCCTCGGCAATTTCCTTCAAGTGGGTGTTGTCCACATAATATAGGATATATAAAGAAGCGTCCCGTACTTTGACGGTGCTGGTATAAACTGTATAACACCGGTTCCGGTATTGCATATCAAAAAAACGCTTTTTTTGCAATTCCTTCATCGAAACCCCGCCGTCAACGGATTCAATCGATTCCCCGAACCGTTCACTCCCGTCAAGCACCTGATTGCGAAACGGCTCGTTGTACCACAGGACCTCTCCCTGCTCGGTGGCGACGACAACCGGCAAAGGAAACAAGGAAAGAGCGTCGCGGCTGGTCTGATCAAGTTGCCCTGAAATCCGGGTGAGATAACGGCTCACATCCGCCTTCAATCGGCTGAACCGCCAGATACAAATAACCAATACGGCCAATACCACGCCGGCCTCCACATAGAAAACCAACGGATTGAGGAAAAAGGTGGCCCCCGTCACGAGGACGAGGGTCGCCGCAAGCAATATCACGGCGGGAGAAACGCTCCAAAACGGTTTTTTCTTCATCAGCATCTCTCCCTTTCCAATCGTTCTGTCCAACCGCTTATGTCTGTCCGCCGCTCAGGGCGGCGGACAACGTTTATCTGCGGGGGCTTATACATCCATCAGGATGGGCAAGATCATCGGGCTGCGTTTGGTCTTCTGGAACAGCATATGGGACAATTCGTCCCGCACCCTGGATTTCATCGTCGTCCAATCGTAAGCGTGATCGCGGCAGCATTCCTCGAGCACACCCCTGGCAATGGCACGCGCGTCATCGATCAGACGCTCCGACTCCCGCACATAGACAAAACCACGAGAGACAATATCCGGGCCGGACACGATCTGACCGATCGAAGTGTCGATCGCTGCCACCACCACGATCAGGCCATCCTGAGCCAGATGCTTCCGGTCCCGCAGCACAATGCTGCCCACGTCGCCCACACCGAGGCCGTCCACCAACACCCGGCCGGCCGGTACAGTACCCGTGACCTCCATTTTATCGGGGGTGATCTCAATCACACGGCCGATATCGGGAATAAGCACATTCTGGGGACTCATCCCCATGGAGCGGGCCAGCGCCGCATGTTTATGCATATGCTTCTGTTCTCCGTGAACCGGAATAAAGAACCGGGGCTTGGTCAGCCCATGCACGATTTTCAGTTCTTCCTGACAGGCGTGGCCGGAAACATGGACGTCGTACATCTTCTCATATACTACGTCACAACCCCGCTTCATCAGTTCGTTGACCACCCGTCCCACGGTTTTTTCGTTTCCTGGAATGGGGGTGGCGGAAATGATGATATAATCGTCCGGCCCGACTTCCACCTGTCGGTGATCGGAAAACGCCATCCGGCTAAGTGCCGACATAGGTTCTCCTTGAGAACCCGTGGTGATAATGGTCATTTTTTCCTTTGGGTACCGGTTGATCAAATCAATATCGATCAAAATGCCCTCCGGCACGGTCAAATAACCGAGTTCCGTCGCGATGTTGACGAAATTGAGCATGCTCCGGCCGGACACCGCCACCTTCCGACCGTCTTTCATCGCCGCATCGATTATCTGCTGAATGCGGTGGAGATTCGACGAAAAAGTCGCGATGATGATTCGCTTATTTTCCGCCTTTTTAAAGAGGTTGGCAAAGCTGTCCCCCACCACCCGTTCACTCGGCGTATATCCGGGCCGTTCGGCGTTGGTGGAATCCGCTAAAAGCGCAAGCACTCCCGCATTGCCGATCTCGCCAAGCCGGGCGAGATCCATCATTCTTCCCATGATCGGGGTGCAGTCAATCTTGAAGTCACCAGTGTGTACCACATAACCGATCGGGGTTTTGATTCCCAATGCCACTGCATCCGGAATGGAGTGATTGACATGGATGAACTCGACCGAGACGGCACCGAATCGAATCACTCCGCCCGGATCCACGACGTTGAGCTTGACCTTACCCGACAGACCGTGTTCTTTGAGTTTGGAATCCACGAGCGCCAGGGTGAGTTTCGTCCCATATATGGGGAAATCCATCTGTTTGAGAAGATAGGGCAGCCCGCCGATATGATCCTCATGTCCGTGGGTGAGTACAATCCCCTTGATCCGGTCGCGGTTTTTTTCCACATAGGTGAAATCCGGGAGTACGATGTCTACGCCGAGCATCTCATCATCCGGAAACGCCATGCCGCAGTCGATCAAAAAGGCGTCGTCCCCATATTCAAACAGCGTGATGTTCTTTCCGATCTCATTCAAGCCGCCGAGCATGGTGAGTTTCACCGGTGTGGGTGGCATGGCCTGTTTTTTTGGCGGCCGTCCCCGACGGGGACGGCTGGTCCGTGCGGCCGGATCGGATGCATCCGCCGCTGGAACGGCAGCCGGAGCGACAGGGCGGGTCCTCTCCGGCTGTCCCTTGGAAGGGGTACGAGACGGCCGTTTAACCGGACCTTTGCCGCCCGCTTTTTTTTGATTGTCGGTTGTCACAAAAAATCCTCCGTTTCTTTGTTTGGCAGGACATATCGCACGGGAAAAGAGCCCCACGGCCGTGGAGCTGTCCGATTCAACGTATCATCCGAACACATTTCATGGAACACCATTGCAATAATCCGGTCACAAGTATCTCCTTTATCTTACTGTTTTTCTTCTCCAATGTCAAGGAAAACCGTTCCAAGCTTCTGTTCCAGTTCCCCGCAGAGTTCGGCGGCTGTTTCCGAATCCCGGGCTTCCGCCACCAATATCAGATTCTTTCCTCTTTTGGAGGGCCGGACAAGGATATTCCCAGAGGGAAAGCGGAACCGGGCGCCTTCTCCCCTATGGGTTTCCCTTCTGCCGCCATTCAGTTTTTGCAGCACCTGACCGGGGTTTGCCGAACAGGGAACGGTTTTCGTTGTAACCGCAAAATCGGGCAGTTCCTCCAGAAGACCGGAAACGCTCGCGTGTGTCCTTTTGAGCCAGCCAAGCAGGCGGACGGCCATCATCAGGCCGTCCCGCGCCCAAGGCTGATTGGCCGCTAAACGGCGTGCATCCCGGTCGGATTCGTCCGAGGGACAACTCAAATACCGTTTGACCTGGCTGTCATAGCTCGCCGCCAATTGATCGATTGCTAAGGGAGCGTCATAGGGCAGAGCCAATTCCCCTCCGGATTTCAGTTCGATCAGACAGTTCATCGCCAACACCCGTTCCGGCCAGATGTATCCGGCGACCGGGTCAAACACCGACAACCTGCGCCCTCTGGCGCCCAGATGGAGACGCAGCCCCCCATCCATGGAACAGCCGATAGTGGAGAGGACGGAAGACAGCAGTTTGACCGGCTCCATATCGGAACCCCGGACTTCGGCCTTCATCCCGCTCAAACCATCGGGGGCCAGGCCGATGAGTTCCTGGCGGTACAGCTGCCGCATTCCCGACATGTCGGTCGGCTCCCGTAAGCTGTCCCATCCGGCTCTGGCAAAATCTCCCGAGGATAAGCGGACTTCCACCGCCCGTTCGAGAGAACGGGGCGCCGGCAGGCCGCCGGACGCGGACAGACGCACCGATCCCCGGGGGCCTCCCGCAATATAGGCTCCGGTACGGATCATACTAAAATTGACGAAATAATCGAACTGGGGATCGATACAGGAGCCGAAATCCCACACCAGGCCTCCAGCGGAAAGAATACCCGCGACCAAGGCCATTTTCATAACCGACGCCGCTTTGTCATGGCTGCATCCCACCGCCACTTTTTCACCCCGCGTCAAACTACCGATGGCCGCTCCCAACCGCGCGCAGAACTCCGGCGTCAGTTCCACCCCCGTCTCCCCTGTCAGTCCATTTTCATCGAATTGGAAGATCGGCTGATGGCCGTTATGGAGATTCTCCCTCTGACAGCAGTTGGATTCGACCTTTTTATCCGGCCAGATCCGCACGTCCGGGCTGACAGAGGCGTACTCCCCCACCACGCTCCCAGCTCCCAATACGGCCCCTTCAAACAGGGAGGCCCCCCTTCGGACCGAGGCCCCGTGGCAAACCACCGCCCCGGTCATGGACGCGCGGTCGCCCGCATAAGCGCTCGGGAGCAGAACGGAACCCCGGATTTTGGCTTTATGGCCGATATGACAGCCGTCGTCCAATACGGCGAACGGCCCGATTTGAGCGCCGCTGCCGATCCGCACGTCCGCGCCAATATACACGGGCGGGGTAATGCTGTAGTTTCCGGCGGGTTTCGCTTCCCCGATGATCATTCCGTCGATGGGATGAAGCGCCGTCTGCACCCTCCCCTCCAAAATGTCCCGCTGGGCGCTTAAGTAGGAGGAGATATCCCGAAGATCGTTCCAATACCCGTCATCCTCATAAGCGTAAACCGGCAGGCCGTCCTTGATCATCTGAGGAAACAGTCCGTGCAGGAAATCGATTTGCCTTTCCCCCGGCCAGGTGCGCAATAAGGCCGTTTCCAGAATATAAACG
>USDZ01000074.1 GCA_900553525.1 uncultured Oscillospiraceae bacterium | reverse complement strand
TTTTCTGTAGCTCCGGACTTAATGATCACTTCAACTTCCGGATACAGTCTGTGATATTGAAGCAAAAGTTCCGGAAGCAGTGCCGTACAGGTAGATTCCACGCCGCCGATCTTCAATGTTCCTCTTGTCGTATGCTCTTCCCCGGCAAATGTCAATGCTTCATTTGTCACCCGCATGATCTCACTTGCATAGCCAATAAACTCCTGCCCTTTTTCCGTCAGATATACACGAGAAACTCGCTGGTCCTTCTCGTCCGGATGTCGGCGGACCAATCCTACCTTTTCCAAACGCTGCAGCATGACAGCCATGGTAGACGGACGTACCTGAAGCCGGCGGGCCAGTTCGATCTGACTGAAACCTCCACTTTGACGCAGTTCCAACAAAACGGGAATCTGCCCTGGATGAAGGCGTTTATTTTCCAGCAGCGCGTAATTTCGCAGAAAATACAGGCGCATCGCCTGGGAAAGCAACGCATGGAGCGATTCCTCTTCCCTTGTCTCGAAACACTCCGCCATATCCAACACCTCATTTCATTAGCTGGCTAATTTTTATATACCGTTATTTTATGGAGTATATTTGTAAATTTCAACATGTACCCGTTATCTTTAACAAAAGTTTCATATTCAAAAATTAGTCGGCTAATAAAAAGCCAGAGATTTCTTCACTGACGAAAAAATCTCTGGCAGCTTTGTACAAAACATAAAAAATGATGCCGAATTTAACAGGGCGCAAGATCCGCCTCCAGCACCTCCTGCATGGTGGGAATGGAAGGCGCGGCCCCCTGGCGGGATACCGCCAGGGAGGAGGCAACCGACGCGATACGCAGGGCCTCCTCCGGACTTTTTCCAGAGGTCGCGGCGGTCAGAAAGAAGCCGGTAAACGTGTCGCCTGCGGCCGTGGTGTCTACCACCGGCACCTTATAAATCCCATGCCGGCAGCGGGTGCGTCCATCGTCATACACCGCACCGTTCTTGCCGAGAGTGAGTACCACAACGGCATCCGGGTACCGGCGGCGGAACTCGCGCAGGATGTCCTCCGGTGCCTCTTCTCCGGTCAATTCCCGCCCCTCGATTTCATTGAGAATGAAATAGTGAATTTTGTCCAGCGGCAATTTCCCAAGCTGCTCATTGATAGGGGACGGATTGAGAGCGATCTGCATTCCCCGTTCAAAGGCTTTCTCCACAATATAAGGGAGAAGATTGATCTCGTTTTGCAGCAACAACACATCTCCCTCGGCGCAATCCGCCAGTACCTGATCCGCAAAAGCTTCCGTAATCCGCTGATTCGCGCCGCCATAAAGCAGAATACAGTTCTGCCCCTTTTTATCCACCTGAATGATCGCATGGCCGCTGGATTCATCAAGCTGACGGACAAACCGGGTATCCGCACCGCTGGCGGAAAGAAGGTCAAGCAGCATGCCGCCGTCCCGCCCAATACAGCCCGCGTGCAAAACCTCTGCTCCCGCTCTGGCAAGCGCAACCGACTGGTTGAGACCCTTGCCGCCACAGAAACGTTCCAGCCGGTCGGACGACAGGGTTTCTCCCGCTCGTACAAAATGATCCACCGCGTACACCATATCGATATTCAGCGATCCGAAATTCAGCACTTTCATTCGTCAAGCTCTCCTTCATTCCAACCGAATTCCCGCCTGGCCGCGCATCTGCTCGAGCATCTGGCAGGCTTCCAACGCCAGCTTAGACCAACGGGCCAGTTCCTCACGCGTTTCTTCCCGGCGAAGAATCGCCCGTGCAAAATCTGCGGCTTCCCCACGCATAAGCTCTTCTTTGGGCACATCTTCCAAAAGCCGTTCCTCCGGCGATTCCCCAAGTCGGTTATACACAATCCGGATTCCGGTCAGTTTGGAAACCGATTCCAACACGACGGTGCCCTGGTCTCCCAGAATCTCGGAACCCAGCCGGCTCTGCCCTGTCTTGGAATAGCTTAAACTCACTTGTGTGCCGGGATAGGTCCACAAACTGCCGCCCGAGCCGTCCGCCCCCGTGGGAAGAAAGGACGCCGCTGTCCGGACCGCCTCCGGCTTTCCAAATAAGTCAAGCGCTGCGTAAACACAGTAGATTCCCAAATCCATCAGACATCCACCGGCCATACGGGGGTTGAATACATTGGGGACTCCCCCCTCCATCAGACGGACATATTGGGAAGATAGCTGAGAAAAATCCAGCCTTGCGGAGGTAATCCGCCCGATCTTTCTCATCGCCCGGTGCAGCACATCCCGTCCCGGGATATGCAGCAGCATGATCGCCTCCATATAGACAAGCCCTTTTTTCTCTGCGAGATCCTGTAGGCGCTTGAGACCCGCAGACGTCACGGAGATGGGCTTCTCACACAGCACATGCTTGCCGTGTTCCAGAAACAAACGGCTGTGTTCCTCGTGCAAGCTGTTGGGACTGGCGATATACACCGCCTCGATGTCGCTTTCCGCCATACGGACCAGGTCGGTGTAAACCGGTGGGTCTCCAAATTGGGCGGCGAACGCCCGGCCCTTAGCCTCATCACGGGAATAAACGGCGGCGAGTTCCCATTTATCCGTCAACCGGGCACCCCGGATATACGCCTCGGTAATCCAGCTGGTTCCAATGGTTCCGTATTTCATGGCCTCTCCTCCCCCGCGTGTTTTCTCTGCCTTTTCCGGCTTTGCATGTGCCAGGCCAGGTGCAGCAAAAGACGGTCGGGCAGTAGACGGCTTCCCACATGTACCACCTTCATTAGCGGGCCCGGCACAATCACCAGCCGGCCGTGGAACATCCCATCCACCGCCGCTTTGGCGGCCTGTTCACTGCGGAGGCCTTTAACATGGAAGCGCACGTCCGCCAACGCGTCGAATTCGGTGTCCACCGGGCCCGGACAAAACACACTGACCGTCACCCGGCTGCCCTTGCGGCGCAATTCTTCATGAAGAGCTTCGGTCAAACGAAGGACATAGGCTTTGGACGCATAGTATGCCGACAAAAGAGGCCCCGGCACAAAAGCCGCTGAGGAAGAGACATTGAGGATGCGCCCGGAATCCCGCTCGACAAAATCCCGATAAAACAGCTTGGTCAGAATGTGCAGCGCCCGGATATTGACATCGATCAGCTTCAGTTCCCGGTCGAGTTCCGTTTCATCAAACGCTCCGAAAACGCCAAAGCCCGCGTTGTTGATGAGAATATCCACCGGCCTGGCCGACACCCGGCGGTACAGTTCCACACAGGCTGCCGGATCGGACAGATCGCAGGGATAAACCTCCGCCGGAACCGACAGTTCCTCCGCGAGTTGTCTCAAACGATCCTCCCGCCTGGCAACGAGTACCAGTTCGACACCCTTTGCCGATAGATATCGAGCGATATCCCGGCCGATTCCCGAACTGGCGCCTGTGATAACCGCCCTCATCCTGTTCGTCTCCTTAATCAAACCACATTTTGGCCCGGCTGTAAAGAGGAAAATGGAAATTAACGGAAATACTCAGCCCTCATACACCGTGGTACCTTCTTTCACGGTGCGCCGAACCCGAATATCCCGGATCGCCTCGGGATCCACCGTCAGCGGATTTTGGTCAAGCAAGACAAAATCGGCCAGCTTCCCTTCCCGGATAGAACCTTTTCGGTCCTCTTCAAAATACTGATAGGCGGCGTTTATCGTTACGGCCCGTAAAGCTTCATGCGGCGTGATCCGCTCCTCCGCGCCGAGAACCCGACCGGCACGGGTGGTGCGGGTTACGGCACAGCCCATGGCGGCGAGCATATCCGGAGGTAATACGGGTGTATCCTGATGAAAGGTAAAGGGAAGGCCCGCAGCCAAGGCCGACGCGGCCGGACTGATTGCCGACGCACGCGCAAGCCCGAAATTCCGAACATGGACATCTCCCCAGTGATAAATGTGAGCAGGGAAAAAAGAGGGAATCATACCGAGCCTGTGCATCGCCGCCATTTGGTCTCGGCGGAGCAATTGGGCGTGGATCATCACAGGCCGGATTTTTACCGGCCTCAGTCCCCCCAGAACCCGCTCAAAGGCGGCGATGAACTGATCCGCCGCCGCATCGCCGTTGCAGTGAGCCAGCAACTGCCGGTTTTCCGCCAATGCGTCCCGGACAAAAGCCTCTACCGCGTCGTCCGAATGAATGGGGTACCCCCGATATCCCTCTTCGCCGTTACGATACGGCTGGGTCGTCCAAGCTGTTCGGCCCTGCGGAGAACCGTCCAGAAAAATTTTGTAACCGCCGATCCGCAGCCGTTGGCGGTATCAATTTGTATAAGCCGGATATTCTTCCAACAGATCCCGGCTTTCCTGCATATCGGGATAAACGATCACGTCGGCCGTCAGCCGGCCCTCCTGAGCCATGGAGGAGAGCATCGCCCATTCTGACCGCTGAGTCCGGCCATCCTGGATCGTCGTGATGCCGTGGCTTAGGTAAACCCGCTGTGCGGCGTCGAGCTGCCTTCCGAGCTGCTCCAGGGTAGGCTGCGGCATCCGAGCGGTATAGGAGGTAAAGGCGGCTTCCTCGAGATATCCCGACGGCGTTCCATCCTCCTCCCGTCCGATCACACCGCCTTCTGGGTCAGCGGTATCGGCGGTAATCCCCAGCGCCTGCAACGCAGCCGTGTTGAGAACTCCCATATGCCCGGACGCATGGGTAATCACGACGGGGTTATCGGGCGCGGCCCGGTCGAGAATGCGGCGGGAAGGATGCGCCTGCTCCTTCAACGCCGTGTGGTCGTATCCAAACCCTATAATCCAGTCTCCCGCCTTGATCCGCTTTTCCTCACGAAACGCCCGGATCCGTTCGAGAATCTCGCCAAATCCCGCTGCCCCTTCCAACTGCACAAGCGACAAGGTCTGTGCATAAGCGGTTATATGACTGTGCGGATCGATGAAGGCAGGCAAAAGGACCCCATGCTCCAGGTCCACTTCTTTGGTGTCCGCCGGTGCGTCCCGCCGGACATCGTCCAGTGTCCCAACCTGGCGGATACGACCGTCGACCGTCAGGACGGCCTCGGCGGCAGACGGACTCTCCATCGTCAGAATAGTGCCGTTGGTATATAAACAGGCTCTCACTGCGGGCCCTTCCTCCCCTCTTCTCGAGACTAAACGGCGAAAACGCGCAGGCTTAGTATATCCGGAAAGAGGCGGTTTACCACATGGAGCAGCGGGAATCACGCCGCCTTGTTTTTGCGGACTATGCCTTTGATTCCCAATATCAGTCCCCGGCCGTTGACCAGAAGCATCAACACAAACAAGGCCACCTCATAAAGAATCCAATAGGGGACTTCAAACAAAACGCAATAGCACTGAGTCAGCAACACCACGGTGTTGAGAATCAGACGGAAATAGTGCCATTTGATACGGATATATTTTCGGGTATCTGCCAGACGGACAATAAAAACCACCAAATAACAGATCAGAGTCGCTGCGGCCGCGCCGTTGACCTGATACAGCGGTATCCACCACAGGTTGAGACCGACGTTGATAACCGCGCTGAGTGTCGCAGTCATCAGAGAACGGACGCTTTTTTTCTCCACCATATAAATGCTGCCTAAAAAATTGACCAGGCAGGTGAATACAGTGGACACCACCGGCAACGGGATATATCGCCACGCGGCATAATAAGATTCATCGAACAGAATCAGAGGAATCACCTTGGTCAGCAGGATTGCCCCTGACGCCATCACAAACAGCAGCATACTGTAAATATTCACAACCTTGGAATAGAAACGATCGCGTGCCTTCTGTTCCGTAATGGCCGAAATCTGCCAGGCGTCCATAAAAATTCCTGAAACCAGCATCACAAGGGATGGAATTTTACTGGCGGCTACATACAATCCGTTGTAGGCCGTTCCGCAGAAATAGGAAATCATATACCGGTCGGAAACGTTGGTAATCCACCAGAGGATGGTATTGGGGATCAGGGGGATGGAGAACACCAGCATGGACTTGGTGACGGCCCGGTCCAGGTTTCGAAAGCGAATATACCGGTGCAGGCCCGACATGGCAAACAAAAAAACCACCGACAGCAAATCCGAACAGATCAGCGAGAAAATATACCCGAATACGCCCAGTCGGAAAACGACCAGATAAAGAACATTAAACAGGATGGTGGTCAGCGTACTCAAAATGCCGTCGAGAGCGAACAGTTTGACCGCCCCTTTCGCCCTCACGAACTGAGCGCAAAGGGACCGTAAAGAAGAAGTCAGCACAAAAAAGCAGAGAAGATAAACATGCCCCGACAGGAAGGAAACCAAGCCCAGCAACGGCGAGCATATCAACAAAAACAGGAATCCCGCTCCGATAGACAGCAGCCCCGTCGTAAATACATGGCTTTTTTTTACGCCTCTGTCCAGCCCGAATCGGATGACCGCGTTGGTAATGCCGAGGGTGACGAGAGGTAGCAGCAGGTTGCCAGTCTGCTGGATCAGGTCCACGGCCCCATATTCCGATTCCGTGAGAACAGCCGTGTACAGGCGTGTGAGGAAAAACACCAACAGTTTAGAACTGAAGGTGCCGATAGCGAAAATCAGGGTGTTGGATAACAGTTTTTTATATTTATCCACGGTCTCATCTCCGGGCACTGGATGTCGAACAAGCAGGGGACCGGCCGCTACACAGGGATTGGCTCCGCTGAATTCTCTCCCAACATCCCTGGCAGCAGGATAATCCGAGTCAAAAATTCGATTTCGCCAAACCATAGACGCGAGCGGTCTGATAAGCACTACAGGCAAAAAACCGCACGATAGCTTGTCCTCATCCAGGCGACGTTATGCGCGGGCTCTGTAGAACAGACGCGACGGAACCCAATAAAATTACATGGACAAGGGGTTCGATTCAGCTAAAAAGCATTATAACACATTCCCCAATATTTGACAAAGCCTTTCTGCCTCCCTGCCGGCAAAGACGATTTTTCCCCGAGAAGCTGGGACAGGAAAAGGCGGCAAGCGCCGAAACGCCTGCCGCCTGGATTTCTTTCAGACAACCGCTAAAGATCAGAACAGTTCTTTCGCGTCTTCCCACAGGGAAATTTGGTTTTCCATACGCGCCTTCTGGTCAGCGGTCACACTGTTCAGCTTTCCCTTTGCCTTGGCCAGCGCCGAATCGATCTTGCGGATCTGGGCGACCGTATACATCTGGCTGGGCTCGGGCGGAACCCACGTCATGCTGTAAGCGGTACACTCTTCGCTGGCGGTCGCTAACGCCTGATAGTATCCATACATTTCGTTCGCCGCGTTTCCGTACAGCTTGGTGCAGGCATCCATCAGGATCTCGTCACCCGTCAAGCTGGCGTCCCACATTCCTTTGGCCGCTACATACCACAATGGCCAACGGAGCGGGAAGTCTCTATTGGTCTCGCCGTAAGCCGCCAACGGGCCGCTGTCGTAAAAGATATACTCCGCACCGTTCGCCTTCCAGAAATTCTGGTTGCGGATCGCCACATCGCCCTGCACCCAGGGGATGTCTTTCCAGACCTTTTTGTCAGCCGCGATGCAGTACCATTCCCAGATCGATACGTTTTGAACCGAGGCGCTCTGGATATACGAGAGGAAGTTGTCTTTCCAGGAAGTCTTGTATGTATTCTGGGTGATGGGATCCCGGGTATCGCCCATATACAAGCCGTCCTCAATCGGGCTGGTCATGCTGGTCTCCCGGCAGAACATGACTTCGACATTCGGCTCCGCCTTTACCGTCTTGGGGGCGAACCAGGTGGCATGATAGCTGAGGATAGAAATCGTCTTGTTCGGATACTTCTTCGCCACCTGCCGGGCGACACGGTTGGCGAATTCCAACACCACATCGGTATATGAGGCATATTTAGAGCATTCCGAACACTCGCACCAGTCGTCATTCCAACCGTCGTTCGGGGTCACAGGGATCGACTCGAGATCGGGGTTGCGGTCAAACTCTTCGATGACCTTTTTGGCCACCTCTTCGGCAAACGCCTCGTTGGAAT
>USDZ01000073.1 GCA_900553525.1 uncultured Oscillospiraceae bacterium | reverse complement strand
GGGGATTCCCCCTTGTTTGAATTCGGAAGGGGCCGGTTTCCCGCGCCGATGCCTGCGCGGGGCGCTTATTCCAGACCCATGATGTCGTCAACCGGCATGGACAGCACCACGCCGTGCGCCTCGGTTTTAAGCCCGCATTTTTCACTGATGGCGGTCATCACGGCCGCCTTTTTCTCCTTCGGCACGACCATCATCACAAAATCCTGCTCCGCCTGCATGGGGATCCCGAGATACTGGACAATCGGTTCCGCACCGCACCGCTTGCCTTTCATCATCGTGCCGCCTGTTGCCCCGGCCGTCCTGGCCGCTTCCACCACATCGTCGCCGTATCCTCCGGCAACCGAGACCCAGAGAGCCGCATACTGCGATGTTTCCTTCACCTTGTTTTCATCTCCTTCGATTCGGTTCTTCACCATCTCTTTGGCCGTGTCGTTGAGCATCGAAAGGATCGGGCTTTGCATCCCGGTGACCGGGATGGTGACGGCGATCCCGCCTCCTCGGCGTTTGATCGACAGTTGTTCCTCCATCTGCCGAAAGACCTCTTCCACCCGGAATTTCGGCAGAAAGCTCATGGTTATCAGCCGGATGCTTCCCCGCATCCCCAGGATGTCCATGATCTCAGAGGGCGCCGTCCCTTGTCCGCGGCATTGATAATAGATGGGAATGCGCAGCGATTCCAGCGTTTTCTTCAGCTTTCTTTCGGTGTCTATGTGGGTGATGGCGATCAGCATCCGGGGCAGGTTCTGTTTTCCTTCCTGTGCTGTTACATTCGGTGCCGTCATACACTCTATTCCTCCTCCAGATCGATAATATCGTCCGGCAGCGCCTGCGCGGGCGGCGGTGTCTTCTGGGATTTATGGACATAGATCAGCCCCATGATCTGAATGGTAATCAGCGGCGACAGCGCGACCAGGGCAACCACACCGAAAGCGTCGGTGACCACGTTGCCGCCCACGCCGGTACAGGCGCCCATCGCCAGCGGCAGCAGAAAGGTGGAGGTCATAGGCCCGCTGGCGACGCCGCCGGAATCGTAGGCGATGCCCACGAAAATCGGAGGAACAAAACGGCTCAGAATCAAGGCCAGCGCATATCCCGGTATCAGGATCCAATAGATATTGATCCCCGTCAAGACACGCACCATGGCCAGCATCACCGCACTGGCGACACCGATAGACAAAGCCCGGTTCATCATGGTGTGTGAAACCACGCCGCCGGTAACCTCCTCCACCTGGATGTTCAGGACCTGTACGGCCGGCTCGGCCTTGACGATGGAATAGCCCACGATCATCCCGATGGGGAGCAGCAACCATTTCAAAGCGCTCCCGCCCAGGCTTCCGCCCAACAGATTGCCCACCGGCGCAAACCCGACGTTTACGCCGGTCAGAAACAGGATCAGACCCAGGATCGTATACACAAACCCCACGCACATCCGCAGCACCTGCCGTTTGCGGTAGTTCCGGGTCAAGAGCTGAAACACCGCGAAAACGCCCGCCACCGGCAGGATGCTGATCAAAACCTCCTGCGTATACTGCGGCAGGGCGGAGGCGAAGACCCGGACCACGTCCTGCGTCAGCAGGATGGGCGTAAGCTCGGACGCGTTGTAGACGGCGTCGGTCGGATGATAGAAAATCCCCAGCAGCAGCACCATGGCGATCGGTCCCACGCTGCACAGCGCGACCAGGCCGAAGCTGTCGTTGGCGCTGTCCTTGTCGCTGCGGGCGGCGGAAAGCCCGACACCCAGCGCCATAATAAAGGGGACGGTCATCGGGCCGGTGGTCACGCCGCCGGAATCGAAGGCGACGGCGGTGAAGGCGTCCGGCGCGAAAAAGGACAGGATAAAAAGCAGGATATACAGGACCGCCAGCATTTTGGACAGGCTGATCTGAAACAAGATCCGTAAAAAGGCGATGACCAAAAAAACGCCCACGCCGACCGCCACCGTATAAATGAGGACCGGGTTTGGGATGGAAGCCACCTGGTTGGCCAGCACCTGCAAATCCGGTTCGGCTATGGTGATCACCGCGCCCATCAGGAAACAGACCAGCACGATCAGCCAGATTTTCTTTCCCTTCATTAGACGGCTGCCGATCCCCTGGCCCAGCGGCGTCATGGCCATCTCGGCGCCCATTTGGAAAAAGCCCATGCCGATGATCAGCAGGAACGCCCCCGCGAGAAAGAGGAGCAGTGTGCCGGTCTCCATGGGGACGAGTGTGACGCTCAGCAAAAACACGATGGCTGTGATCGGCAGGACACTCGTCAAGGCTTCCTTGGTTTTTTCTTTAAGTTGTTCTTTCATAACGATTCCGGCATGCCTCCTTTTCCGTGTTTGTCGCGTTCCGTTTCCGCCGGCGGCAGCACACCCACCGGCGCTGGGAGAAAAAACCTTTCCTTCCGAAGCAGCGCCTTCCTCCCCGGGATGGACATCCCCCTCATTCGGTCCGCAGCGCCACGACCGGATCCTTTTTGGCCGCGCTTCTGGACGGGATGATGCCGGAAATCAGGGTCAGCGCCACGCTGATCAAAATCAGTACCACGGCGACCGGAACCGGCAGATAGGCGTTGAGGGTGTTGATCCCGGTGAAATGACGCAGAATGAGGTTGATGGGGATACAGAGCAGATAGGTGACCAGCACTCCCAACGCTCCGGAGGTGAACCCGATGATGGCGGTCTCCGCGTTGAACATGCTGGACACATTCCGTTTCGAGGCGCCGATGGCGCGGAGGATGCCGATCTCCTTGGTCCGCTCCTGAACCGAAATCAGGGTGATGACGCCGATCATGATCGAAGACACGACCAGGGAAACGGCGACAAAGGCGATCAGCACATAGGTGATGGCGTTGATGATGGAGGTCATGGAGGACATCATCAGCCCGACATAATCGGTGTACTGGATTTTCTTGAGTTCCTCCACCGTGTCGTTGTAGTCGGCGATAGCCTGCTCGATCACATCCTTGTTCTCAAAGGAGGAGGCGTAGAGGCTGATGGAGGCCGGGTCGTCGGGATCCACACAGCCCAGGGCCAGCAGATTGTCCTCATAGCTGGATGTCGAAAAGGTCAGCACCTCGTCGTAATAGACGGCGCACTGTTTGTCGGTAAAGTCCGCCGCCGTCCTATCCAAAGCGGCTGCGAGCTGCTGCGTGCTCAGAGCGTCCAGCTCGGCCTGGACCCGCGCGGCGAACTGCGCCTTGAACTGCTCCTCCACGACCTGGGTGAAGAGTTCGGTCAGGTCGTCGTCGCTCATGGCCTCGGTATAACCCCGGATTTCCTCCTCGCTCATCCCCGTCTGCTGGGTGAGCGCCTGAACCATCGCCTGTTCCATGTCGGCGCGGGTCATGGTCCCCACCGACTGCGCCACCGCGGCGTCGATCTGTTCTTTAGCGGGGATGCTCTGGATTTTCACATAGGCGTCCGCTTTTCCGGCCTCGTCCAGCCCGGCGATATAGTCCCGGAAATCCTGCGCCTTCCGCTCGTCGGTCAGGTCTCCGGTGTTCTCCTGAAAAGGCAGGCCGGTGAAGATGTCGGTCGCCGGATCCGCGATCTGGGCCGCAACGGCGGCGGAATCCCGGGACTGCTCGATCACATAGTCGGTCAGCCGGCTGGTATAACCGATGGAGCCGGACAGCATCGCCGCCGACGCGTCGGGGTTTGGCCGGATAATGCCCGACACTTTTAGGGGAGTCCCGTTGTCGTACAGGTATTTCAGCCCGGCGCTGGTTTCCCGCAGATCGGTATACAGGCCGGTGTGTTCATCCAATATGTAGCAGTCGGACCCCAAGATGGTCCGAAACTCCATCCCGCAGATTTCCTCATACGACCATGTCTGCGCCTTCACTTCCACCTCGGTTTTGTTGACGGCGGCCTCCATGAGGGCGTCCATCTCTTCCTTGGATTTCAGGCCCAGCGCGTACAGGGCCATGTCGTCGATCTCGTTGTTTTCATCCAGCACCAATACGATCTCATTATATTCGGTGGGCCAGGACCCGTATACCACGTCGTACTGCTTTTCCAGCAGCGGGTTGACCAGTTTGCCGTCTTCGCCCGGAAGCATCTCCTGCCACAGGTTCATGGAAGAACCCGGGGACAAAAACGACATGTCGGTCAGGCCGTAGTCCTCGTATACCCCCATCATGGAGGACATGTCCAAGCCGAAGTATTCCAACAGCAGATCCTGCATGAGTTCCTGGGAATCCGAGCGGAGGATTTCGCCGTCCACATTCTCGGTGTAAACGAGCAGATCCAGGTTGTAGGTGTACTGGACGCCGCTGATGGCGTCGTGCAGGCTGCCTTCCCCTCCTGGCTCGGCCCTCTTCTCCTCCAGATAGCTCTTAAAGGATTTCAGGTCGTTTTCGGTGGTCCCCGCGGAACTCAGCGCGTTGACCAGATCGTATACCATCGGCTTCTGGTAAACGGCGTCGTTCTCATGCGCCTCCTGGGATTGCGCCGCGCCGATAAAGGATTCCATCAGCGCCCCGAGATCCATCGTCTGCGCCTGCAAAGTCAACGGATAAGAGGAAAGCGTCTCCTCCTGCAGGGTATCGATATAGGAGGTGGTGCCCTCCGACACCGCGTAGATCAAGGCGATGCCGATGATCCCGATGCTGCCGGCGAAAGAGGTCAGGGCGGTGCGGCTCTTTTTGGTAAACAGGTTTTTGAGGGACAGGCCGAAGGAGGTGGCCAGCGACATGGACGGCTTTTTGTCTGCCGTTTTCTTTTCCGCCTGTTCCCTTTCCATCCGCCGTTCCCGCTCGACCTCTTCTTCGGACAGGGGGGCGGAATCGCCCGTGATCCGGCCGTCCAGCATCCGGACGATGCGGGTGGAATACCGCTCGGCGAGTTCCGGGTTGTGGGTCACCATGACGATCAGGCGGTCCTTGGAGATCTCCTTGAGGATCTCCATGACCTGCAGGCTAGTTTCGGTATCCAGGGCACCGGTGGGCTCGTCGGCCAGGATAATGTCGGGATTGTTGACAATCGCGCGGGCAATGGCGACGCGCTGCATCTGGCCGCCGGACATCTCCCCCGGCTTTTTCTTCAGTTGGGAACCCAGGCCGACCTCTTCCAGCGCCTTTTTGGCCCGTTGGCGGCGCTCCGCCTTGGAGACGCCGGAAAGGGTCAGCGCCAGCTCCACATTCTGCAAAACCGTCTGGTGGGGGATGAGATTGTAGCTTTGGAAAACAAAGCCGACCGAATGGTTCCGATAGGTGTCCCAGTCCCGGCTATTGAAATCCTTGGTGGACCTGCCGTTGATGATCAGGTCGCCTTTTGTATACCGGTCCAGTCCGCCGATGATGTTCAGCATGGTGGTCTTTCCGCAGCCGGACGGCCCCAGGACCGATACGAACTCCGACCTGCGGAACTGGAGGCTGACGCCCTTGAGCGCCTCCACCGTTTCGCCGCCGGCCGGATACTCTTTTTGGATATTCTTCAATTCCAGCATACCGATCTCCTTGTCTGCTTTGACGGGGTTCTCTTGGCTTCCATTTCGGTTCCGTTTCAAACAGGCGGTGCCCGGACGCCACCCGGAGGCGGCCCCTTCCTATGACCGAAAACGGTATGTCTTATTGTATCCGTATTCGCCGCAGGCGTCAAGCCGCTGTTCCGGATCGGCGGCATAGCGCTGTTCCGGATCGGCGGCATAGCGCCGGGTTGACTTCCTCGTCCAAACATTGTATACTCGATTGGATGCAAAAGCGTCCTCTCTCTGGAAAAGCCGGAGAGCCGGCAGCGATGGAAATGCGGACAGGCTGTCTAGACGGGACGGGATAGGGGGCCCACCCTGAAATTCGGATAGGAGAACGGTATCGATATGGCTGAACGGATCGCGATCGTCACCGACAGCAACAGCGGCATCACACAAGCTCTCGCAAAAGAACTCGGCGTTTTCGTCGTGCCCATGCCGTTTGTGATCGATGGGGAGACGTTTTTTGAGGACATCAACCTGACCCAGGCGGCGTTTTATGAACGGCTGAAAGACGATGCCGATATTTCCACCTCTCAGCCGGCGGTGGGCGACATTTTGGATTTGTGGGACCGCCTTCTCCAAGAGTACGAGGCCTTGGTGCATATCCCCATGTCCAGCGGCCTGTCCGGGTCCTGTGCAACGGCGGCCGCCCTTGCCGCCGACTACGGCGGACGGGTGTTTGTGGTGAACAACCAGCGCATATCCGTCTCTCAGCGGCAGTCGGTCATGGATGCGCTGGCGCTTGCCAAGGCGGGAAAAACCGCCGGTGAGATCAAGGAAATTCTGGAAGAGGTAAAATTCGAATCCAGCATCTATATTATGGTGGATACGCTGAAATATCTGAAAAAAGGCGGACGGATTACGCCGGCGGCGGCCGCTGTCGCAACGGTTCTGCGTATCAAGCCTGTTTTGCAAATCCAGGGCGACAAGCTGGATGCCTTTGCAAAGGCCCGAAGCGAAACGCACGCCCGGGCCATCATGATCGACGCGATGCGCCGTGACATCGGCACTCGTTTCGGCGGGGTGGATCAGGTCCACCTTTATGTGGCGCACACCAACAACGAGGCGGCGGCGCGGGAATTCGCGGCGGCGGCGGAACAGGCGCTGGGAATCGGCGTCACCTATTGCGACCCGCTGTCCCTCAGCGTGTCCTGTCATGTCGGGAGCGGGACGCTCGGCATCGGCTGTTCCAAAAAGATCGACCGCTATTTGTAAAGACAGCTTCCCGGCGGGGAAAGGATACCTGTCCGGAATTCCCGACCCGTCCGAACATATAGACACGATGAAATCCATGCCGAACCCCTTTGGAGCCGGTTCTCCCGACTCCGGAGGGGTTTGCCGTTCTTGTAACAGATGAAGCGCTGGGACCGCAAGACAGGCACCATCGGCATGGAAAATCATACCATATATTGAAGGGAGGAACCAAACATGGACGAAGACATGATGCGGTTGTACGAAGCCTTTTCCAATTATGCAACGGATAATTTGTTTTGGAGCCTGGTCTATCTCAACAACGCCGTTTTTCATACGCCGCTCAAGGAAGACGCTAAAAACAAGCTGATCAGCTTGAACAAAACCTACGGCACCATTCTGTCGAGCATCTATCCGCTGGATAAAAGCCGCGATCTGATCACGGCGATGGGGAATAACAATCAACTGTTTATCATCTATGTAGAGAATTTGATGCGGGACAGCGACCAAACCAACGCCGTCAAACAGAAATGGAAGGAAAACGGTCAACAGATCGCCCAAATCCTCCATCGATTGAATCCGTATTGGAGAGTGCCGGAATGGGCCGCCATGATTCAGCATGAAACCGATTTGCTGGAGGCGATTGCCACCAGTCTGAAGGCTCAGAATTACACGACCTTTATCAACACAAGCCCCATCTGTCACCGTCTGGCCCTCGATATGTCCAAATACATGTGTGCCGGGATTGTTCAACACGGACAAGAGCCGCATCCGCCGCAAGACAACGGGTAAACCAGCGCCGGCCGGCGTGACTTTCATAGACCGGGCGTTCTCCTCTCCCCTTTGTCGTGTAACGTGCACTTTACTTACGCGTTTTTAGTCATGGAAAAGACCTCCTCCATATTTTAAGTTAGATTGGCAGACTTTAACCTTCCTCTATTGGGGAGTTTCTTTTTTGTCGATAGCTTAAGCTTTTTCTTTTCCACTGGCTCTGCCAGTGATTCGCTTGCGTAATAAAATGGGGCTGCTGCAAGGATTCCTTTGCAGCAGCCCCATTCGCCTATCCGCGGCAGGCCGGGTTTTACCGCGGCAGTTTCAGAACCTGCCCGGGATGGATGAGATCGCTTGAAAGCCCGTTGAGTCCCATAATTTCGGTATACCGGGTTCCCGAGCCCAACTGGTTTTGCGCGATTTTCCACAGCGAATCCCCCCGCTTGACGGTATATTCCCGGTAGGCCTCGCCGGGGATTTTCAACTGCATCCCGGGCAGAAGACGATCGCTGGTCAGGCCGTTGAGCTCCATGATCTCCCGATACCGGCTCCCCGCCCCCAAATACCGATCGGCAATTTTCC